>JBBACU010000162.1:0-5404 GCA_041656815.1 Proteiniphilum sp. | reverse complement strand
GTCTTGTGCCAGTTGGGAGAAGAAATTACCCACTAACATGAAGATGGGGGCCCCGGGGGGGTGTCCTACTTCCAGTTTATAGGCTTGGGTGATAAATTCGCCGCAATCCCAAAAGCTGGCCGTGGGCTCGATCGTGAGAAGGTACACGGCAGCCGCCACAGCAAACACTGCCCAGCCGGCGATGTTGTTGATTAACTTGTAGTTGGTCATTTTTTTTGATTTTTTCAATTCAAGGCATCCTCCTGAACTCTACTGGCTTAATAGCTCGATCGCGGCAAAGATACGGAAATCTCTCTATTCCAACGGAGGAAAAGAGAACCATTTACGGGTTATCGTATTAAAAAACGTGAAATAAGTGATCCGTACTTGTTTTCGCGAAAAGACGATCACGTTGAACGTCTGTCGCGAAAAAACTCCCGTGAGCATGCCTGTTTTTGAAGGCGAGGGTGGGTACGGAGCAAATACTCAAAAACCATTAAACGTATGCTAATTAATTTAAAATCAACAGAATGTGTTTTATAACATGTTTTAGGGTAATCGTTTGTATATTAGTGAATTATCTCTTGTTTTTCATTTTTAGAGTTGTTTTATTCTTGAAAAAAGGAAGGGGATTACTTGCACGATAAATAATAAAAAGTTTACTTTGAAGGTGATTAAGGAAAAAAATCAATAATTAAAAGGTCGTTTTCGTGTTTATTTGTAATTAATGCAGGTAATATCGGTATGCAGCTCACGTTAGTAATTCTAAAACCATCCGCGGTTCAACGCGGCCTCTTGGGAGAGGTGCTCTCCCGGTTCGAAAGGAAGGGGATCCAGATCGCGGGAATGAAGATGATGTGTCTATCCGATGAAATCCTTGAAGAGCATTATTCCCACATCAAAGAGAAACCTTTTTACGGTCGAGTAAAAGACTCCATGCAGGCAAGCCCGGTGGTAGTGGTTGCCCTCAGGGGGGTGGATGTGGTAAACACGGTTCGTAAATTGTCTGGTGTTACAAATGGTAGAGAGGCTCACCCCGGCACCATTCGCGGGGATTACAGCATGAGCGTGCAAGAGAATATCGTGCATGCTTCCGACTCTCTTGAGACCGCGGAAGTCGAGTTAGCTCGCTTTTTCAACAAAGACGAAATTCACGATTACCCGCGATCAATTATCCAGAGCTTGTATGCCCCCGATGAATATTGACGGCACCAAGCGACCCGGAAAATTAATAAAGCGTAAAACTAAACATTAGTCAAAAGGTAGCAATGGAGAAGAATAATTTATTTGCAAAAGCAAGGGTTCTATTGTCTGTAACCTTACTATTTACCACACTGGGCGCATTCTCCCAGTCCCTCCCGGAATCCTCCGACAAACCCCGTTCGGAGGTTATTTATAAGCAACTGCACAGCACGAGTTTTGGCGATCAGAAAGGCCTGTTTGCCGATGGGCTGAAGCTTAAAATGGACTTGTCGATACTGGACGACGCCGAAGAGCAACGAGAGGCATTTGACCCCAACGAGATACCTGCCGACGAGATTTACGGCGGTATGTGGGAAAACCGGTACGTGAATATGTATGGTAGCCTGAAAAATGCTCCCGACACGTTTATCGTGGACCTGGAAAATTTTACCATCCCGGTGGATGGGCACATGACGTCTAACTTCGGGAGAAGAGGGAGCCGGCGATACCATTACGGTATCGACCTGAAAGCGCAAACGGGCGACACGATCTATGCCGCGTTTGATGGAAAGATCCGGGTAAAACAATACGAACGAAGAGGCTATGGCTACTACCTCGTGATCCGTCACGTGAACGGGCTGGAGACAGTGTATGGGCACCTGTCGAAGTTTCTGGTGGAGGAGAACGATTTCGTTCTTTCTGGGCAACCCATTGGTCTGGCAGGAAACACGGGCCGCTCCTTTGGTTCGCACCTCCATTTCGAGACACGCTTCTTGGGCAAACCCATCAATCCCAATTTTATCATCGATTTTCAAAATAAAGTGCCTCATGACGCGGAGTACCTGGTAACCAACTCCAGCTACCGGAAAACAAACAATAGCAGCCAGGCTGTGATAAAAATGGAAAGGACAAACACCGGGGGCACGAGCACGGCTTCAAACTACAAGCAACCGGCTACCACCGATCAAAACAAGTTCGTCTCGGGAGAGGTGAATCACCACCGGATCCAACGCGGGGACACGCTGGGAGCAATAGCAAAACGATACGGCACCTCCGTGAACGAGCTGTGCAAGCTCAACAATATCACTTCTCGAACCGTGTTGCGGATAGGAAGAACCATACGGGTTTCGTAGAATAGAAACGCACGCGAGGCGATAGAAAAAGGCACAAGAAAGCAAACTTGTGCCTTTTTTTCATTATCTTTGTATAAGATAGGATGCGCCTCGGAAAACTGTGAGCAAGCTCCCGTTTTCTCTCGGCTTTCATTATCTTTGCTCGGTTCATTGCAGCGAGTTCCCAAGCCGTCTTATCGTGGCTTGGGCTCACGTTAAATACCTACTATGGATAGTACGAATTCCCAGTTTGACGAGGCGATACGGATGTGTCGCGAGATCTATGGCAAGAAGTTGCACGACTACGGTGCTTCGTGGCGCATCCTTCGCCCCGAATCGGTCACCGACCAGATCTTTATCAAGGCTAACCGGATCCGGTCGCTCGAGACAAAAAAAGAGAGCCGGGTGGACGAAGGCATTACTCCCGAGTTTATCGCTATCGTGAACTATGGCATAATCGGGCTTATTCAACTGGAGCTCGGGTATGCCGATACCGTGGATATCTCCGCGGAGGAGGCACTGGACCTGTATGACCGGTTCATGTCAGAGACAAGGGAGTTGATGCTGGCAAAAAATCACGATTACGACGAGGCGTGGCGAAGCATGCGGGTAAGCTCCTATACCGATCTTATTTTGATGAAGCTGTACCGCACCAAGGAGATTGAAGCGCTGGACGGGCAAACCTTGATCTCGGAAGGAGTGGATGCTAATTACAAGGACATGATCAATTATGCCCTCTTCGGGTTAATCAAATTACGATTTGATGATTTGATGATTTGATGATGTGATGATGTGATGATTCGAAATCTGAAATCCGGAATCAAAAAAGATGAGTGCAAAAGCGAAGATAATGAGGTTTTTAGTAGAACTGGCGCGGGTAACAGTGGGGGCGACGTTTGTCTTCTCGGGCTTCGTGAAAGCGATAGACCCGCTCGGCTTCGCGTACAAGATAGAAGATTACTTGATCGAGCTCCAGATGACCGGCCTTTTCCCTTTGGCACTGGCGGCGGCTGTCTTCATGGTGGTAGCCGAGTTCTACTTCGGGGTGGCCCTGCTGGCGGGTATCTACAGGAAATGGACCGTCCGCCTCATCGGCCTCTTCATGGCTTTCTTTACCCCCCTCACGCTGTGGATCGCGATTGCTAACCCGGTAGAAGACTGCGGGTGCTTTGGCGACGCGTTGACCATCAGCAACTGGGAAACTTTCTACAAGAACGTGGTGCTCTTGGTGGCAACCGTGCTTCTTTTATTCAAGTGGCAACAGGTCACGCCGCTCTTTTCGAGGAAGACCGCTCCCGCGGTGGCTCTTTTCACGGTCCTGTTTGGAATTCTCTTTTCGCTCCACAATGTTTACCGCCTCCCGGTGATGGATTTCCGCCCGTACCACCTCGGTGCCAATATACCCCGGCTGATGCACGTGGATCCCGAGAAGGCCGACGTGCTGGAGACCCTCTTTATCTACAGCAAAGAGGGAGTGGAACAGGAGTTCACGGAGGAAGACTACCCGTGGGATGATAGCACGTGGACCTACGTGGACATGGTAACAAGGGTGGTGAAAGAAGGGGAGAAGCCCAAGATCGAGGATTTTGCCATCGGCACGCTTTATTACGACGAGGCCGACGGGCAATGGCGGACCGGCGATAATATTACCGACATGATCCTCTCCGAGCCCTCTTACCTGTTCCTGATGATTGCCCACTCGCTGGAAGACGCGAGGGTAGGGAAGCTCGACCGGTTCCGGGAGATACACCGTTATGCCGAAGAGAACGGGTATCCTTTCTACTTGGTGACGGCCAGTTCTCCGGCCCATGTCGATGAATGGGAGGCGCGGTACCGCACCGGATTCCAGTTCACGCATGCCGACGAACGGGTGTTAAAGACGATGATCCGGTCGAATCCCGGGCTGATATTGCTCCAACAAGGGATCGTGATAAACAAGTGGGATGACCGCTCGGTGCCGCGAATGGAGCAGTTGAACGTTCCGTTGGAGGACTCTCCGCCGGTGAAGCCGGGCAACCGGGCAACCGCGGAAAAGCGGCGCTTGGGAGTCATAGCGCTCCTTTTTATCGTACCACTGCTGCTCCTGAAAGGATGGGAGAGGTACAGGAACCGGAAAAATCCCGCGGGACGGTAAGCCCGACGCGAGGGGATGGACATTTATCCCGGGATAAAAAACGATGCAACAAACCAATTTGATTTAATTAAATATATATGAGAAAGAACATTGTAGCAGGAAACTGGAAAATGAATAAAAACCTGCAAGAAGGAGTAGAACTGGCTAAAGAATTAAACGAGGCATTGAAGGGCAAAGCGGTGAATTGCGACGTCGTCATCGGTACCCCCTTTATTCACCTGGCAAGTGTGGCCGCTGCCGTGGACACGAGTAAGATTGGCGTGGCCGCCCAAAACTGTGCCGATAAAGAGTCGGGCGCTTATACCGGTGAGGTATCGGCCTCGATGGTGGCTTCTACCGGCGCCAAGTACGTGATCTTGGGGCATAGCGAGCGGCGCGCCTATTACGGCGAAACGGCCGAGATACTGAAAGAGAAGGTCGCGTTGGCCTTGGCGAACGAGCTTACTCCCATCTTCTGTATCGGCGAGGTACTCGAGGAGAGAGAAGCCGAGAAGCATTTCGACGTGGTGAAGTCACAAATTGAAGCATCGCTGTTCGACCTCTCGGCGGAAGAGTTTGGCAAGATCGTTCTCGCGTACGAGCCCGTTTGGGCAATCGGTACCGGGAAGACCGCTACTGCCGATCAAGCGCAGGAGATGCACGCGTTTATTCGTGCCACGCTGGCCGAAAAGTATGGACAAGGGGTTGCCGATAATACTTCTATCCTCTATGGTGGCAGCGCGAACGCGGGCAACGCGAAAGAACTTTTCTCGAACCCCGACGTGGATGGCGGCCTCATTGGCGGTGCCTCCTTGGGCGTGGACAAGTTCCTGCCTATTATCGAGGCGTTTTAAGCAGTTAACAGATTTTCACCGCGGGTTCAATGCTGAATCCGCGGCGTTTCTTTACCTTTGCGAAATTAATGTGCCAATATGCCAATATGCCAATATGCCAATGTGCCAATGTGCCAATGTGCCAATGTGCCAATGTGCCAATGTGCCAATGTGCCAATGTGCCA
>JBBACU010000161.1:0-5423 GCA_041656815.1 Proteiniphilum sp. | reverse complement strand
TGGAATATAGGGGTTGCCGAAAGCCGTGATCTTGTGACGTGGGAAAAAGTTGGGGAGATCTTGCCTGACCCGGAAGCAGAATATGAAAAAAATGGGCTGTGCGCTCCCGGCGCGTTGGTAAAGGACGGGAAAGTGCATCTATTTTACCAGACATACGGCAATGGTCCCAACGATGCTATTTGCCATGCTTTTTCGGAAGATGGGATTCACTTCGAGCGTGACCCCACGAACCCCATTTTTAGGCCCACCGGTGAATGGAATTGTGGCCGTGCCATCGACGCGGAAGTGTATGAATTTAATGATCGGTATTTTCTCTATTTTGCTACTCGGGATCCCGATTTTAAAATACAGATGCTGGGAGTGGCTGTAGCCCCGAAGGAAACAAATTTCAACAGGGAGGACTGGCAACAGGCCGTGGATGCGCCCATTTTATATCCGCGACTGGATTGGGAGGGAGAATGTATCGAGGGTGCTTCTATCACCGTGCAAGATAACAAGATGTACATGTTCTACGCTGGGGCGTACAATAACTGGCCCCAGCAAGTGGGCGTGGCAGTGAGCAGTGACGGCCTGGTATGGGAACGATTATTTGAAGAGCCGTTTCTGCCCAATGGAGAGCCAGGGGAATGGAATGAAAGCGAATCGGGACATCCCCATGTTTTTACCGATTCAGATGGGAGAACATACCTGTTCTTTCAAGGGAACAATGACAAAGGGAAAAGTTGGTATATTTCAAATAAAGAGGTTTTTTGGAAAGAGGGGCTGCCAATTTTTTAATTTTCACTTTATAATATTTTCTATATCTATGGCTAAACTTGTATTGTGAGTCAAGTTCCGTTAGTATCATATTCTTGAAGAATATGATTGGATTTCATTGTTTTTAGGATTCAACTATTCGTGTATACGGCTCTATTTTATTGTATAGCTGATACTATTTAAAATAATTTTTCACTTTTGATATGTCAACATTTGCACCCTTTGCCAAACCGATGTATGTAATGCTAAAGCCCGTCGGCTCTAAATGCAATCTCGATTGCGATTACTGTTACTATTTGGAAAAGGCAAGTTTATATAGCAAGAGAAATCAAGTAATGAGTGAGGAACTCCTTGAAAAGTTCATCAAACAATATATTGAATCCCAGACCATGCCACAGGTGATGTTTACCTGGCATGGCGGGGAGACGTTGATGCGTCCTCTCTCCTTTTACAAGAAGGCTGTTGAGCTACAAAAGAAGTATGCTGGCGGCCGGCAGATAGATAATTCCATCCAGACTAATGGTACACTTTTGAACGATGCATGGTGTTCATTTTTCAAGGAGAATAATTTTTTGGTTGGGATATCGATCGATGGGCCACAGGACTTCCATGATGAGTACCGTCGGGACAAGATGGGCAGACCCTCCTTCCAACGCGTGATGCGGGGAATTAATTTACTGAAAAAACATGGAGTAGAGTTCAACTGCCTAGCCGTGGTGAATGATTACAATGTGGATTATCCGTTGGAGTTTTACCGTTTCTTCAAGGAGATCGACTGTCAATACGTGCAGTTCACCCCCATCGTGGAGCGGATACGCAAAAACAACAGCCAGATGAAGTTGGCTACCGCCAAGGAAGAAGACCACGAGGTAGAGCTAGCCCCGTTTACCGTGGATGCCGGGAAATGGGGAGACTTTCTCTGCGCGATATTTGATGAATGGATCAAGGAGGATGTCGGGAAGGTGTATATCCAGATATTCGACTCAACACTCGCCAACTGGGTAGGAGAACAACCGGGCGTCTGCACCATGGCGAAAACTTGCGGCCATGCTGGGGTAATGGAATTCAACGGTGACATCTATTCATGCGACCATTTTGTATTTCCTGAATACAAGCTCGGGAATATCTACTCCCAGCCTGTGGCCTCACTGATGTACTCAGAACAACAACTAAAATTTGGGAATGATAAATTTGACACTCTGCCCCAACAATGTCGTGAGTGTGAATTTCTTTTCGCGTGTTACGGGGAATGTCCCAAGAATCGATTTATCAAGGATAAATACGGGAACCCGGGATTGAACTATCTCTGTAAAGGCTACTACAAGTTTTTTCATCATGTGATGCCTTACATGGATTTCATGAAACAGGAGCTGATGGCCAAACGGGCACCGGCAAACGTGATGGAGTGGGTAAGAACAAGGAGAAAAGAGCAATGAATTTGTTATTTTTCGTTGCAAAAAATGGATAAAAGAGTAAAGTAGATAAGACAAATAAAATAAAAACGAAATGCGTTACCTGAAACAAATCAACAAGCTACTACTCATTGGAGGAGTAACTACCATTCCCGGCCTAACTAAGGCCCAGCAAGCAAATGAGGAAAAACCCCTGAATGTTTTGATGATCTTGGTGGATGACTTGAAGCCTAACTTAGGGTGTTATGGTGATAACGTGGCAGTAAGCCCCAATATCGATAGGCTGGCCAGTATGGGCGTTAGGTTCGAAACAGCCTATTGTAACCAGGCCGTGAGTGTGGCTTCTCGTTATAATCTGCTGACAGGAGCCCGTTCTACTTCTACCGGATTGTACCATTTTGGACGTGAATTTCGGGATGTCTATCCCGATGGGCTTACTTTGCCCCAGTTCTTTATGAAAGCCGGTTATCATACCGAGGCGATTGGCAAAGTGTTCCATGTAGGGCATGGTAATACCGATGATAAAGCTTCATGGAGCATTCCGCATCATTATGATAAATTGATTGAGTACCTGTTGCCGGAGAGTACCGGTGGTGAGTTGACCCGTGAAGAAGGGCTCTTCGAGAATACCCGCCTCTATTTTCCTGAAGTGCAGATTGGCCGGCTGGCACGCGGGGCGGCCTGGGAAGCCCCCGATGTGGTGGATGATGCCTATGCCGATGGCCGGGTGGCAAGGAAAGCCATTGACCGGTTAAGGGAATTGAAAAAAGAGCCGGACCAACCGTTCTTTATGGCGGTGGGATTTGTGCGTCCCCATCTCCCGTTCAGCGCTCCCAAGAAATACTGGGACATGTATGATCCGGCAACGCTCCCGATGCCCGAGTATGAAAAAGATCCCGAAGGTGCGCCGAGGATGGCTACCAAGAGGGGAGGAGAGATTGATCAGTTCAAGCCCATCCCCGTGGGAAAATATGTATATGAAGATTCGTTGACCCGCCAATTGATACATGGGTATTATGCATCTATGAGTTATATGGATGCGCAGTTAGGACGTGTGCTGGATGAATTGGAGCGCTTGGATATGCTTGATAACACCATTATCGTTCTATGGGGTGACCATGGCTGGCATCTGGGTGATCACGGATACTGGACAAAACACACCAATTACGAACAAGCCAACAGGATCCCGTTAATCGTGGTTGCCCCGGGAGTGGGCACGCCCGGGGAATCAACAGGGCAGCTTGCCGAATCGGTGGATATCTATCCCACGTTAGCAGAGCTTGCCGGGTTGGGTAAACCCGAGGCCCCTCAACCGATTGATGGATTAAGTTTGGTCCCCGTCTTGAAGAACCCTGAAGCGAGGATAAGGGACCATGCTTACCATGCTTATCCTCATGGCGGGTACATCGGCCGGGCCATTCGCACGGAAAGATATCGGTTAGTAGAGTGGAAAAACTGGGAGAATCCATCGGATGTAGTCTATGAATTATACGATTACGAAAAAGATCCTTTAGAAACGAAGAATATAGCTGATAAAGAGCCGGAGGTGGTTGAGAAAATACAAAAAATCCTCGCGACTCATCCCGAAGCAATCAGATAGTAACGAGGGATAGCTGCTGTAAGGTTATCACTTAAACAGGTGCTCCGTACACGCGTCGGGTTCCCCCGTGCACGGCACCTTACCTGAGTCACAATACGTGCAAGTGCGTAAGCCTTGGCATTGGTTGAAAATTGCAGCAGAGCCTAAACCTATTATTAATGCGGCCAATAATGTGCTTTTGATTATCTCTGTTAGTAGTATACGAGCCATCTTCAACTTATTGATTCATCATGCCCTACTTCTTGGGTAATCTACTAATATTCTCCGTGCTACATGCAATTATTTGAACCCATTTTATTAATTAAAATTGAAATTAGATTAATTATTTTTATTTTCTGATATGTTCGTTGTATGAATCGCGGGCTGGATGACTTTACTTTGTCGGAGAAGAAGGGGACTTGAATTTTTTATTTTTTAAATTAAAGCGATGTATAAAACGTTTAGCAGAAAAATCATTCTGTTTTTTTTGGGAATTTTTTTTGGGGTTGGGTATCTGAGCGCGCAATCCTATAAGGCTGTAGGAGGTAAAATGATGACTATCTGGGGGGAAGGAGTTACTCCAGAGAATGCATGGTCAGAGTATCCGCGTCCACAGTTGAAGAGAGGCGAATGGAAAAATTTAAACGGGTTGTGGGAATACGCGATCGTATCAAAAGAGTCCCCTAAGCCAAGCGAATTTCAAGGTGAAATTCTGGTTCCTTTCGCGGTTGAATCTGCCTTGTCAGGAGTAGGGAAGCCGCTGTTGCCGGAGCAGAAACTATGGTATCGGAAGATCTTCGAGGTGCCGGAAAATTGGAAAGGGCAGAATGTCATACTCCATTTCCAAGCAGTGGATTGGGAAACAACTGTTTGGGTAAACGGGAAACAAGTAGGAGTGCATAAAGGAGGTTCAACAGCCTTTTCGTTCGATATAACGAACTCCTTGAAAAAAGGAAAACAAGAAATTATAGTCTCGGTGTGGGACCCGACTGATGCGGGCGATCAAGCAAGAGGAAAACAAGCTTTAAATCCGCACGGTGTATGGTATACCCCCGTGAGTGGAATATGGCAAACCGTATGGCTTGAACCGGTAAATAATACGCGTGTAAACTCAATTCTTCCTGTCGTGAACATCCAAAAAGGCCAAGTGCAAATAGATGCAGGGTTATCGGGGGTTAAAGGAGGAGAGTCTCTTGATGTAAGAGTGTTAGATGCTAATCATGTAATTTTTGAGAAAAGATACCCGGCCACGGGAACTATCGTGTTGGACATACCTGAACCCAAACTTTGGACACCTGAATCGCCGACCCTTTATCGTTTAGAGGTAACATTGAAAAGGAATGATGAAGTATATGATAAGGTGGATTCCTATTTCGCGATGCGTGAGGTTTCAATGATAGAGGACGAGCAAGGATTCCAGCGAATACAGCTGAATAACCAAACATTGTTTCAATATGGAGTGCTGGATCAAGGCTGGTGGCCTGACGGGTTGCTAACTCCTCCCTCGGCGGAAGCTATGAGGTACGACATGGAGATCTTGAAAGATATGGGTTTTAACATGTTGAGGAAGCATATAAAAGTAGAGCCTTGGCTATATTATTATTACGCGGATTCATTAGGGATTCTTGTTTGGCAAGACATGGTTTCAGGATTTGAAACAGATAAAAGATCGATTC
>JBBACU010000160.1:0-5448 GCA_041656815.1 Proteiniphilum sp. | reverse complement strand
CAGGGAGTAAAGCATGCCGTCGTGTCCCATCGCGATGCCGTCGTCTACCGCGATGGTATTAAACTCGGCCGCGAAACAACCCAGTTTCTCCACCTCTTTTTTGACCAGTTGTCCCACGTGGTGCAGGTGCACGTGTCCCGGGACGAACTGGGTGAACGAGTTCGCGATCGCGATGATGGGCTTGCCCATTTGCTCGCGGGTCATCCCGTTCGCGTGCCAAAGGGCACGCGCGCCTGCCATGCGGCGTCCTTTCGTGCTGGTCGCGCTTCGCAGGTCGCCCCACCGGTCGTCGGCCGATTTATTGCTGCCGTTATTATTATTATTATCGTTTTTGTTGCTCATATATTTTCTATTCCCAAATCCAATCACATTAGGGGGTATTATATTGATTCCTTTCGGCTTGCATCTTCTTGCCAACCCGTTAACGACTTCACTAAAGTTAGATTTTCCCTCGCTATGGCATTACTCGAACAAGTTCGGTACTGCTCATTTAGCTTAACAGGAAAATTATAGGCTATTTGATAAATAACTCGCTACGTTCACTAAAGTTAGACTTTTCCTCGCCATGACATAGCTCAAGCAAGCTTGGCTCTGTTCATTTGTCTTAACGGAAAAGTTCAAACAGCTTATCAAATCACGCCTATTTTGCCGAACGGGTTCCCTGGCAATAAGCTGAGGCCTTCAATAAATCAATACACATCATTAAATCATCAAATTAGTCACATTGGCACATTAGTCGCATTAATATACTGTTCAATCCACTCCCCTACTTCGCTGGTCTTGTACGCTTTGCCGCCGTCAGCAATATCCTCGGTCACCACGCCGGCTTCGAGGCTCGCGTTGACAGCTTCACGTATCAACGCGCCTTCCTCCATCTTGTTAAAGCCGTACTCGAACATAAGGGCTACCGAAAGGATCATGGCCAAGGGGTTGGCAATATTCTTCCCTGCGGCCTGTGGGTATGAACCGTGTATAGGTTCGAACACCGAGGTATGCAGCCCGATGGAAGCCGAAGGCAATAATCCGAGTGAACCGGTAATCACGGAAGCCTCGTCGGTGAGGATGTCGCCAAACAGGTTTTCGGTCACCATCACGTCGAAGCTCTTGGGCCATTGGATAATACGCATGGCCGCGTTATCCACGAAGAGGAAATCGGTCTCGATATCGGGGTAGGTTGGCGCGATCTCTTGGGCCACTTGGCGCCACAGCCGGGAGGTAGCGATCACGTTGGCTTTGTCCACCACGGTGAGTTTCTTCCGGCGTTGCCCGGCAAACCGGTAGGCCAAGTGCAGGATCCGTTCGATCTCTTCGCGGGTATAGACACAGGTATCGTACGCCGTGTTTCCATCCTCGCTCCTGCCTTGGGGACGGCCAAAATACATGCCACCGGTGAGTTCCCGGATGCAGACAAAGTCGGCCCCTTCCACCAGCTCGGCCCTCAGGGGCGATTTATGAACGAGCGAGGGGAAGGTCATCACCGGGCGGATATTGCCGTAAAGCCCCAATTGCTTGCGCATGCGTAGCAGCCCCTGCTCGGGGCGAACCTTGGCAGAGGGGTCGTTGTCGTACTTGGGGTCGCCAATGGCACCAAATAGCACCGCGTCGCTTTGCATGCAGAGCTCGTGCGTTTCTGCCGGGTAGGGATCACCGGTTTCATCTATGGCGCGGGCACCCACGATTGCCTCTTCATAGGTGAGCTCGTGGCCGAATTTCCCGCAAACGGCTTTCGTCACGTTTAACGCCTGTGTCATGATCTCGGGACCGATTCCATCGCCCGGCAATAAAGCTATGTTCAATTTCATTAATTCAGAATGTATATTGTATGTGATTTCAAGTTTCTTCAATTACGGCAGTTGCGTGGGATACTGTATATTGGGAATATTTCCGCTCTCCAGCATGTTCAGCATCTTCATCGTGGCCTTGATGGCCGCCACTGTCTGGTCGATATCCAGGGCGCGGGTTTTAAACACCTTTCCCTCGTGCTTCCAGGTAATTACTGTTTGCACGTAGGCGTTTGTTTTTCCGCCCGGCGGAATCACTACCATGTAGTCGATCAGTTCCGGCACCGGCTTGTTCAGTTTCCTGTAGATCTTGTACATCGCCTTGGAGAACGCGTGATACTGCCCTTCTCCCGCTGCCGTCTCCTGGTAGACCTCTCCCTTGATGGAGATCTTCACCGTGGCGGTAGGCCTCAACCCATCGGTTAGGGTGAGCGAGTAGTTGAGCATCTGGATATCCTTATTCTCGAGGCCGTTCTTCAGCACGTCGGAAACGATGTAGGGAAGTTCATCGAGGCTCACGATCTCTTTCTTGTCGCCCAGCTCGATAATGCGTGCCGTCACCTTGCGGGTGGACTCGTCATCCAGCTCGATGCCCAGTGCTTCGAGATTCTTGATAATGTTAGAACGGCCGGCATTTTTGCCCAGCGCGTATTCACGGAAGCGGCCGAAACGCTCCGGCATGAGGTCGTTGAAGTAGAGGTTTTTCTTTTTATCGCCATCGGCATGAACACCCGCCACTTGGGTGAATACATTGTCGCCGATGATGGGCTTATTGTTGGGTATGCGCACGCCGGCATAGCTCTCTACCACCTTGCTCACGTCGTAGAGCCTCGACTCGTCCACGTTGGTTCGCAGCCCCATGTGGTCGTGTATCAGCGCGATCACGCTGGTGAGCGGCGCGTTCCCTGCCCTCTCGCCCAGTCCGTTCACGGTAACGTGCACGCCCTTCGCTCCCGCTTTGACTGCCTCGAAGACGTTAGCTACCGCCAAGTCGTAGTCGTTGTGCGCGTGAAAGTCGAAATGCAGCCCGGGATACCTTCCAATGATCTCTTTAAAGAAGGTCGAGGTTTCATCCGGGTTAAGGATACCCAGTGTGTCGGGCAGCATGAAACGGGTGACCGGCTCGTTTCGTAACCCGTCCAGCATCCCAAAAACATACTCCTTGGAATCGCGCATCCCGTTAGACCAGTCCTCCATGTAGAGGTTCACGGCAATGCCCATCTCTTGGGCCGTGGCGATGGACTTTTTCACATCGCTCAAGTGCTCTTCGGGCGACTTGGCTAACTGGTACCTGCAATGCTTCAGCGATCCCTTGGTCAACAGGTTCACCACCTTGCAGCCCGCGTTGGCGATCCAATCGAGCGAAGCGGTACCATCCACGAAGCCGAGTACTTCCAGCCGGTCGATATGGCCATGTGCCCTCGCCCATTGAGCCATCTTTTGCACGGAGCGGAACTCGCCCTCCGACACTCGTGCCGAAGCGATCTCCACCCTGTCCACCTTGAGCTCTTCAAGCAACAGGCGCACCACGCTTAGCTTCTCTTGGCCGGCAAAAGAAACGCCCGAGGTTTGCTCGCCGTCACGCAGCGTGGTGTCCATGACTTCTATTTTCTTTATCTCTCCCAAAACAACTTGTATTAATGTGATTAATGTGATTAATGTGCCAATGTGACTAATGTGCCAATGTGGTGATTACAAAAATCCTGAAATCAGCACATTCACTTTTATTGCAGTTAGTACGAGTAGACGCGTTGTTTCTCGAATTCCTCGATTTTATCCTTGTTCGAAAGCAGGAAGTCGATATCGTCCAGCCCTTTCAGCAAGCAATCCTTCTTGTAAGGATTGATCTCGAATGTTTCCGACTTACCGGTCTCGTTGTTCGTGATGGTCTGCTCCACGAGGTTCACGGTGACGGTCGCCTTGGGATTACTCTTTACCGAAGCGAACAGTTCACTCAGGAACCCATCGCTTACCACCACCGGCAGGATGCCGTTGTTGAGCGCGTTGTTCCGGAAAATATCGGCAAAGAAACTCGACACGACAACTTTGAACCCGTAGCCCCCGATGGCCCATGCCGCATGTTCACGGCTGCTCCCGCTCCCGAAATTTTTCCCGGCCACCAACACTTCTCCCGTGTAGGTGGGATCGTTGAGCACGAAATCACTTTTGGGATTCCCTTCCTTGTCGTACCGCCAGTCGGCGAACAGATTATCTCCAAACCCTTCGCGGGTGGTCGCTTTCAGGAAGCGGGCGGGTATGATCTGGTCGGTGTCCACGTTCTCTATGGGCAATGGCACGTATGTTGAATTGATGGTTTTAAACTTCTCCATTGTTTTATTTTTTATTTCAATATTCCAGAATTTCTGATTCCAAAATTAAATCATTAAATCATCACATTAACTAATCATCACATTAGGCACATTGGCACATTGGCACATTGGCACATTAGTCACATTAAGACTACGGTTCCGTGATTTTCCCGTTCACCGCGGCCGCGGCTGCCACGAGGGGCCCTGCCAAGATGGTGCGGGCACCGGGACCTTGTCGCCCTTCGAAGTTACGGTTGGAGGTGGACACCGCGTACTTGCCCGCCGGAATTTTGTCCTCGTTCATCGCAAGGCAGGCAGAGCAACCCGGTTGGCGCAACTCGAAGCCGGCCTCCTTGAGGATGATATCCAGTCCTTCGTCTTCGATCTGCTTGCGTACTCGCCAACTGCCGGGCACCAACCATGCCGTCACGTTATCTGCCTTTTTCTTACCCTTCACGTAGTCGGTAAACACCCGGAAGTCCTCGATCCGTCCGTTGGTACAACTTCCCAGGAAGACGAAGTCGATGGATTTCCCTTCCAGTTTTTGCCCGGGGGTCAGCCCCATGTAATTGAGCGACTTCTCGAAGGAGATCTTTCCTGCTTCATCGATGTCGTCCAAGGTGGGTATTGTGCCGTCAATCGGCATTCCCATGCCGGGATTGGTACCGTAGGTGATCATTGGCCGAATCCGGGTGGCATCAAAGGTGATTTCTTTATCGAACACCGCCCCTTCATCGCTCGTGAGCGTTTTCCAGTAAGCCAGTGCCTCGTCCCACTTTTCGCCTTTGGGGGCAAATTCCCGTCCCTTGATGTAGTTGAAGGTGGTCTCGTCGGGAGCGATCAGCCCTCCCCGGGCACCCATCTCGATGCTGAGGTTACAAAGCGTCATCCGTTGCTCCATGGTGAGGTCGCGTACCGCCTCTCCCGCGTATTCCACGAAATAGCCCGTGGCCCCCCCTGTCGATAGCTTCGAGATCATGTATAGTGCCATATCCTTGGAACTCACGTTTTTCCCGAGTTTCCCTTCAAAGTTAACCCGCATGGTCTTGGGCCGGGTTTGCAGGATGCACTGCGACGCCAACACCATCTCCACCTCGCTGGTACCGATACCAAAGGCGATGGTGCCAAACGCTCCATGCGTGGAGGTATGGCTGTCGCCGCACACAATGGTCATCCCCGGTTGGGTGTACCCGTTTTCCGGGCCTATCACGTGAACAATACCGTTCTTGGGGTTATTCAACCCGTAATAGGTAAGGCCAAATTCCCGCGCGTTCTTCGCGAGCGTGTCTACCTGGAAACGGGAGATGGCATCGCGGATGGGGCTATCTTGCCCCATGGTGGGAATATTGTGGTCGGCG
>JBBACU010000159.1:0-5450 GCA_041656815.1 Proteiniphilum sp. | reverse complement strand
AATCCGCGGACAGGAAGCCCGGTGCCGTATAAAAATTTACGGTGGAGCAGGTTCAAGGGCTTAAGCGATGGCAGAATATAAAACGTTTGTAAGTGATTCTGGAAAATAGTATTCTTTATTATGAATAAGAGCGAGATAATAATTTACAACACCGATGATGGCAGGGCCAGTGTTATTCTGTATGCCCAAGACGGCAATGTTTGGATGAACCAAAACCAGATAGCAGAACTTTTTGACACCTCTAAGCAGAACATCGGACAGCACATATCTAACATACTCAATGACAAAGAATTGTCAGAATATTCAGTTGTAAAGAATTACTTTACAACTGCCGAAGATGGTAAAAAATACAACGTTAAGTTCTATTCTCTGGATATGGTGTTAGCCATAGGTTTTCGGGTAAGAAGCAAGCGCGGTACACAATTCAGAATTTGGGCCAATCGTAATCTAAAAGAGTATATGGTAAAAGGGTTTCTCATGGACGACGAACGCCTAAAGAATCCTGACGGGAGACCCGATTACTTCGACGAGTTACTTGAGCGTATACGCGATATACGAGCCAGTGAAAAGCGATTTTATCAGAAAATTCGTGACTTGCTTGCCTTGAGTAGCGATTATGATAAAACCGATAAGGCAACGCAAATGTTTTTTGCCGAAATACAAAATAAGCTGCTTTATGCTGTAACAAGCAAGACGGCAGCTGAGATTATCGTAAGCCGTGCCGATGCCTCAAAAGCCAATATGGCACTAACATCTTGGAAAGGCTCCATAGTGAGAAAGCAAGACATATTTACTGCAAAGAACTATCTCACCGAAGATGAGATTGACACACTAAATAGACTAACAGTGCTTTTCCTGGAGTCTGCTGAGCTGCATGTAAAAGATCGTAAGGACTTAACCTTGGGTTTTTGGCGTGAGAATACCGACAGATTACTGAGCTTTCAAAACAAAGATATACTCAAAGGAAAAGGGGCTATTTCCAAAAAACAAATGGAGAGTAAAGTAAAAGCTATTTATGATGAGTTCGATCAACGACGCAAAGAGCATGATGCTTTTGAAGCTGATGCCCTTGAAGAGGAAGAGATGAAACAGATTGAAGAGCAGATTAAAACGCGCAAGAAGGGATGAATAAAGCTTATCCAGTAGTTTCACAAGAAATGGGGGTTGATAAATGGGTTTTGGCTGACAAAAATGACTTTTCAGAGTAAGGAAACCCTTCGTTATATTTGGAGACACACTAGAGTATTAAAATATATTTGACACATAAAATAGAGATATCGACAGGCTTAATGGAGTGGGACTGACGGAGGGCGAGATGCAACAGATCATAGAGCAGATTATCGAACTGAGAACTCCACTTAAGCTGAACGGGTTTATTAATGGTAAAACGGTTTCCATAACGAGGGATAACCCGGAAGACGTGTTGCATTTTGGCAAAGAGGTGAGCCTTAAGATTTATGACCGACACGAGATTGCAGCGGGGCAGAGCAGGTATCAAATAGTGCAACAGCCTCAATACAAGGGGGCAAAAAGAATTATGCACGATAGAAAGGGAGACCTGATGTTGCTCATTAACGGGATGCCGGTTATTCATATAGAACTTAAAAGAAGCGGAGTATCGGTGAGCCAGGCTTATCACTATTAAAAGAAGTTTCCCTAATGCACTATTTTTCGGCTTCACGGGTACTCCCATTCAAGACGAGAACCAGAAGCGCAAGAATACTACCGCAACGGTGTTTGGTAGCGAGCTGCACAGGTATAGTATCGCAGACGGTATTCGGGATGGAAATGTGCTGGGGTTTGATCCGTACAAGGTTTTGACACATAAGGACCGGGACTTGAGGCGGGCTGTGGCTTTGGAACAATCTAAATCGGCGAGCGAGGAGGAGGCATTAAGTGATCCGCGAAAGAAAGAAGTTTTCAACAGGTTTATACGTTCTTCCACGGTAAGGATGGCCGGATTTCTGGATAAAGGCGGGAGGTATATTAAGGGTATTGAAGATTATATTCCTAACTCGCAGTACATGCGAGCCGAGCATAGAGAGAAAGTGGTGGAGGACATAAAGGATAACTGGGTTACGCTGAGCCAAAACAGCAAGTTTCACGCGTTGTTCGCAACCAATAGTATCCATGAAGCGATCGAGTATTACAGGTTGATTAAAAAAGAGATGCCCCATTTGAAGGTGACCGCTTTGTTTGACCCGAATATTGATAACAAGGCGGGAGTGATGGATAAAGAGGAAGGACTGATAGAGATAATGGAGGATTATAACGAGAGGTACGGGCAGGATTTTAGACTGGCAATGCACTCGCAGTTCAAGAAGGATATATCGGCTCGACTCGCGCATAAGAAGCCGTACAATAGGATTGAACTGACAACGGAGAAGCAGCTTGACTTGCTTATCGTGGTGGACCAGATGTTAACGGGTTTTGATTCTAAATGGGTGAACACGCTCTACTTGGATAAGCTGTTGCAGTACGAGAATATTATTCAGGCTTTTTCGAGAACGAACCGACTGTTTGGGCCGGATAAGCCTTTCGGGACAATCAGGTATTACAGAAAGCCGCATACCATGGAGCAAAATATTGAGAACGCGGTGAAGTTGTACTCGGGAGATAAGCCGTTTACCTTGTTTGTACCCAAGCTGGAAAGTAACCTTGAGAAGATGAATGAGATTGCTGTGGAAATTGTTGAGCTGTTTGAAAACGCGGGGGTTCCCGCGTTTGAAAAACTACCGGATGACCTCTCGGAAAGAGGAAAGTTCGCGAAACTGTTCAAAGAATTTAACCAGTATCTGGAGGCGGCACGGATTCAGGGATTCAATTGGGATAAGTCTTTATACTTTCGGTAAAAGAAAGGATAAACGGGAGCTGTTTGTAACTATTGATGAGAATTTTTACAAGGTGTGGGGCCAGCGTTATAAAGAGCTCCCAAGCGGTAGCAGCGAAACGGGGGAGTCGCCTAATATTCCTTTCGAGATTGTGGGTCACCTTACCGAGATTGATACAGATGTGATTGACACCAACTACATGAACTCGAGGTTTGACAAGTACCTTAAAACACTAAAAACGGAAGGGAGTGAAAGCGAAGAGTTCAAAAAGGCCTTGGAGGAATTGCATAAATCGTTTGCATCGCTTTCAAGAGAAGAACAGAAGTATGCTAATATTTTTCTTAATGATGTTTTAAGAGGAGATGTGGTGGTGAATGAGAACAATACGCTCAGGGATTACATCACGCAGTACCAGACCGATGCAAAGAATGCCGAAATACTTCACATATCGAAGATTCTTGGATTGGACGAAAGGAAGCTCCGTGATATGATGAATTCAAATATCACGCCGGGAAATATAAACGAGTATGGACGGTTTGATGATCTGAAGAATACCATCGATAAAGAAAAGGCAAAACTCTATTTCGAGAGAATCGAGGGCACTTCATTGTCTCAGTTCAGGGCAAATATTAAAGCACAGAACTTGCTTAGAGAGTTTATCTTGAAGGGAGGGTTTGAATTGTGATACATGAAAATTCAGTTATTCGAAAATTTCGAATAACTGCCTTAGATAACGAAAACTTCACTTAAAACTACAAGCAGAAACTCACAGTTGGAGATGTATCTGAGTGTGGATTCACTAAAAGTAATCACAATTGTAACAAATCTATGCTATATTTGTTACAAAATAAACTGAACAAAATGGAGATAGACCGCTTGATTTATATGCTGCCCTTCGCAGTAGTAAAAGATTGATAGAATTGAACAGTCAAATAAATTCGCTGGATTGGAAATTTAATTTTGATTTCCTGAATAGAAAGTAAATTCACCTTAAATCATGTTCTGAAGCGTAGCTCGCTCCTTGATGATGATATCGCGCCGGTTCACGTCGATGATCCCCTCCGCGGCCATCTTCATCATCACCTTTACCAGCGCGGGACGGGAAACACTGAAGAGACGGGCCATCTCCTCCTTGGACGTCCTCAAGCGGAATGAAGGCTCTCCTGCCGATTCTTTCAGCAGGTAGTAAGCCAGCTTGGCACGGATGGTGCGAAGGGACACCAGCCGCAATTTCTCCGAGAGGAACAACACCTTGTTGGAGATATAGGATAGAAACGCCAACATGAACGATTCGTATTCCCGCATCAGGAGATACACGTTTTCTTTAGGAATAGAGACAACGGTGCAGTTCCCCTTGCAGATCGCGGAAACGGGAGAGCGGTTGTCGGTAGAAAAGAGGAAACCGGTAGCCAACGGGTTGGGAGCCTTTATCTGCTCTACCTTCATGAAATCACCCTTTTCATCGGCCATCTCGGTATCAATCTCCCCGCGGACAAGAATATAAAGGAACTCGCATTTGGCACCTTGGGTAACGACAACATCCCCTTTACTGTACGACTTTACCGAGTAACGAATATCTTTCATGAATGAATCGCGCTGGTCGGCAGGCACCGAATTACATAAGGGGCATTGAAAAATCATCCGGCCGTGATCGTGATGGGATTGGGTATGCATATTGATTTTTAAATTAGTGAAATGATTGGAAGCTGAAGGTGAAAACCGAGAGCCAATATACAATTTTTTTTTGAAATGTCATAATTATTACAGTTTATTCAGGTTTTAACTGTTTCCTTTGTCTTAAACTGTTTAAAATGTGCGACCATGGGTAAATTTCAGAACATATGGAACGAAATACGGCCGCGCGGGGGGTGGAGGTATCCGGCCATCATCATCACGGGCGCCTTCGTGGGACTTTTTATCTACACGTTTTTCGTATCGCGTGCCTACAGCTATCTTTCTGATGATCCGGCTACCTGTGTGAATTGCCACGTGATGGCCCCCTATTATGCCACGTGGATGCATAGCTCGCACGGGCGGAATACCACTTGCAACGATTGCCATGCTCCCCAAGATCATTTTGTACACAAGTATTACGTGAAAGGCCTGAACGGGTTACGCCACGGGGCAGTGTTCACCATGCGCGGCGAGGACCAGGCCATGGAAGCTATCGAGTTGAACTCGCAAGTGATCATGAATAACTGCATCCGGTGCCACACGCAACTTAACACCGAATTCGTGAACACGGGCCGGTTTAGCTACAAAGAGATGCAGGATATAGGGGGGAAAGCATGCTGGGATTGCCACCGGGATGTGCCGCACACCCGGAGCCGCTCGCTCTCGTCCACTCCCAATGCCCATGTGCCGATGCCCAAGAGCAACGTGCCGGAGTGGCTGCACAACATGGTGAACAAGTGAATAATAAAACAAATAAACATTCGGTCGAATACCGAAAAAACGACGGGAAGTATAATTATAGGACTAAAAACTAAAAATAAATACCGATAAAATAGTGTTGCTATGAACAGGACAAAAGAAAATAACAAGATGAAGCCATGGGTAGGATGGCTCCTGTTTTTCGTTACGGTGGGCGTGGTATTCCTCCTTGGAATGCTCGCGGCT
>JBBACU010000158.1:0-5465 GCA_041656815.1 Proteiniphilum sp. | reverse complement strand
AGATGCTGAAAGGATATAACGACAACAAGGAGAGTATGTCGGCCGACGATAAACAGGCCATGCTCTTCATGAAGCAGAAAGTGGACTCGGCGAAGTGGTTCATCGACGCGGTAAAGCAACGCCAAAACACGCTGCAGCGAACCATGGAGGCGATCGTGAGCATCCAGTACGATTTTTTTCTTACCGAAGACGAGACGACCCTCAAACCGATGATCCTTAAAGACGTGGCCGAAAGGACGGGGCTCGATATCTCCACCATATCGCGCGTGAGCAACAGCAAGTACGTGCAAACAAACGGGGGAGTCTACCCGTTGAAATTTTTCTTCTCCGAAGCGATGCAGACAAGCGACGGCGAAGACATCTCGTCGAGAGAGGTGAAACTGATCCTGAAGGAAAGCATCGAGAACGAGAACTCCACCAAACCACTCACCGATGAGCAGCTCACCAAGATTCTCAACCAGAAAGGATACGTGATTGCCCGGCGAACCGTGGCCAAATATCGCGAACAATTGAATATTCCTGTGGCACGTTTAAGAAAAAAAATATAACTTTGCCCGTTCATAGAAAAGGATATATAACAGGATGAAGTCGATAGCTCACGTGATCTCCACCGTTTTTCAACCCTTGTTGATGCCCACCTACGGGGTGATGCTCCTATTTGTTTACACCTACTTCGGCGTGATTTACACGCGACAGTTTTGGTTAATCATCTCCCCATTTTCCTCTTCTCTTTCGTGATTCCGGCCATACTTATTTTCATGCTTTTCCGTATGGGAATAATTTCGGACCTCTCGCTCACGAAGCGCCGTGAACGCTTCTATCCCTACCTGATCACGCTCCTGTCCTACACGGCGATGATGATCTTTTACTACCGGATGAATATGCCGAAATGGTTTCTCCTCATGATCGCCGCTTCCATCGCCATCATGGTGATAGCTATCGTGATCACGTTATGGTGGAAGATCAGCGCCCACATGTTCGGCATCGGCGGATTGGTGGGCGGGGCCATGTCGGTAAGTTATTTTGTGGAACGCTCCAATCCTTACTACTTGTTCATGGGGCTGTTCATCTTGGCAGGGCTGGTAGGCACCTCTAGGCTTATCCTGAAACGGCACACGCTGCCGCAGGTTATCGCCGGCTTTTTACTAGGGTTCCTGCTTTCATTCGTCTTCGTCTGGATCGGGGCAAGTACTTAACTTGATACTCCCGGCCGGCAAAGCCCCGTTACAGGAATAAAAGTTTTTGGCATATTGGAATTAAGTTGTACTTTTACGCACAATTGAGTCATTCGACGCGCGATCATGGTGAGAGCAATTTCATACGATTAAAATTATTGATTTCACTTAAGTTAGATATTTGCTCACCACGGCATAATATAAGCAAGCTTATCTTCTGCTCGTTTGGTTTAACGCAAATAGTTCAAATGTATCCTATGGAACTCGCTTTAATCATCTACGTGTGTGAGAATGATTCTCATGCTCGTTTCATATAACAGACATTGTATTGATTAAGGAACGGGACATCTGATAATCAGACACCTAAAATCTTATTCAATATAAACCCTAACGTATAAAAATAAATAATATGAATTTTCCAGAAAATGTAAAGTATTCTTCCGACCACGAGTGGGTGAGAGTGAAAGGCAATGAAGCGTACGTGGGCATCACCGATTTTGCCCAAGACGAGTTGGGTGAAATCGTCTACGTGGACGTGGCCACCGAAGGTGAAACGTTGGAAAAAGGCGAGGTCTTTGGCAGCATCGAAGCGGTGAAAACCGTGTCGGACCTTCTCATGCCCGTGGGAGGCGAAGTCTTGGAAGTGAACGCGCAACTTGACGACGCGCCCGAGCTGGTGAACAAGGACCCGTTTGGCGAGGGATGGATCATCAAAATAGCTGTTCAAAACGAAGCGGATCTTTCCGACCTGATGTCGGCAGAAGCCTACAAAGAATTTATCGGCAAGTAATACGAATGTGCCAATAAGACTAATATGATAATGTGAATAATAATTTTATGATGTGATGACCGGCAATTTAATTGGCACATCGGCATATTAATAAATTAGCACATTCGTTTAGTCTTGATTCTTGGTTCTATCATCTAAACAAATATGACACCAGTAATAAGCATCATCATGGGCAGCACCTCCGATCTGCCCGTGATGGATAAAGCCGCCCGTTTTCTCAACGAGATGGAAATACCGTTCGAGATGAACGCCCTTTCGGCACACCGTACCCCCGAGGAAGTAGAGAGATTCGCGAAAGAGGCCAAGGAAAGAGGCATCAAGGTAATTATTGCCGCGGCGGGCATGGCAGCCCACCTACCCGGCGTGATCGCCTCGATGACCACGCTGCCCGTGATCGGGGTGCCCGTGAACGCGTCACTCGACGGCATGGATGCCCTGCTGGCCATCGTGCAAATGCCACCCGGGATACCCGTGGCCACTGTCGGGATAAACGGTGCCCTCAATGCCGCCATATTGGCGCTGCAGATGATCGCCACCGGCGACGAGAAGGTACAGCAGAAATTGCACGGCTACAAGGAGGGACTCAAGGACAAGATCAAGAAAGCCAACGAAGAACTGGCCTCGGTATCCTACAAATTCAAAACCAATTAACGCATGAAACGAGGAATCTTTATGCTCACTACCCTTTTCTTGCTGGCAGCCTGTAACAACGCGGGTAAAACAACCCACCAGGCACCGGCTGATGACGGCATCGATTACGCCACGTTCGAGTACAAGGTAGACCGGTTCGCCGATATCGAGATACTCCGCTACCCGGTGCCTGGCTTTAACGGGCTAACGCTCCAGCAAAAAGAGCTGGTATACTACCTGTCGCAAGCCGCCTTGGAAGGCCGCGATATCCTGTGGGACCAGCATAACCGGTACAACCTCACCATCCGGAGGGTATGCGAAGCACTCTACGAGAACTACATGGGAGATAAGTCGAACGACAACTGGAAACAGTTCGAGACCTACCTGAAACAGCTATGGATGGCTAACGGCATCCATCACCATTACTCGGAAGACAAGATACTGCCCGCTTTTCCCCAAGAGTATTTTGTCTCCCTTGTCAAGAGCGTGGACCCGGGACGGATGCCTTTCCGAGACGGGATGGCGGCCGACGAGACACTGAACGAGATCCTGCCGGTGATGTTCGATCCCAACGTGATGCCCAAGCGGATGAGCCAAGCAGCAGGGAGCGATATCGTGGCTACCTCGGCGGTGAACTTCTACGAGGGAGTGACCCAAAAAGAGGTGGAGGACTTCTACAACGCGATGAAAGACCCGGCCGACCACACGCCGGTATCGCATGGCCTCAACAGCAAGGTCACGAAAATAGACGGACAAATCACCGAGCAGGTGTGGAAGCTGGGCGGCATGTACGACAGAGCCATCGAACGCATCGTCGGGTGGCTCGAGAAAGCATCCAAAGTGGCGGAAAATAACGAGCAGAAAGAGACCATCCGCACGCTCATCGACTACTACCGGACGGGCAACCTGAAGACGTTTGACGACTACTCGGTGAAATGGGTGGAAGATACCGTCTCCCGGGTGGACTTCATCAACGGGTTCATTGAGACCTATACCGATCCCCTCGGAATGAAGGGGACATGGGAGTCACTCGTGAACTTCAAGAGCGAAGAGGCATCGGAACGCACCCGGATCATCAGCGAAAACGCGCAATGGTTCGAGGATAACTCGCCCATCGACGACCGCTTCAAAAAAGAAGAGGTGAAAGGCATCTCGGCCAAGGTGATTACCGCGGCTATCCTCGGGGGGGACACTTACCCCGCTACTCCTATCGGCATTAACTTGCCAAACGCCGACTGGATACGTCGCGACCACGGCTCCAAATCGGTCACCATCGACAACATCACCTTCGCCTACGCCAAGGCAGCCGAGGGGAACGGCTTCGACGAGGAGTTCATGTGGAGCGATGCCGAAATTGCACAAGCCAAAGAGTACGGCACGCTGACCGACAACTTGCATACCGACCTGCACGAGTGCCTGGGACACGGGTCTGGCAAACTGCTTCCCGGCGTGGATAGCGACGCACTCAGGGCATACGGGTCGCCGCTCGAGGAGACACGGGCGGACCTGTTCGCGCTCTACTACCTGGCCGACCCCAAGCTGGTGGAACTGGGGCTCCTGCCAAACAACGACGCGTACAAGACACAATATTATTACTACATCATGAACGGCGCCATGACGCAACTCACCCGTATCCAACCGGGCAAGGACATCGAACAGGCGCACATGCGAAACCGGGCGCTTATCTCCAACTGGGTGATCGAGAAAGGCAAGGCCGATAGCGTGGTCGTCATGCAACAGCGAGACGGGAAAACCCACGTGGTGATCAACGATTACGACAAGCTGCGCTCCTTGTTCGGTGAACTGCTCACCGAGGTACAACGGATCAAGTCGGAAGGCGATTACGAGGCGGGCAAGGAACTGGTTGAGGCCTACGGGGTGAAGGTTAACCCTACCCTGCATCAAGAGGTGTTGACCCGTTACGCGGCACTGGATATTGCTCCTTATAAGGGGTTCGTGAACCCGGTATACAAGTTGGTAACAGACGATAACGGGAAGGTAACCGATGTGACCGTTTCGTACAACGAGAACTACGTGGACCAGCAAATGCGCTACTCCCGCCAGTACTCGGTGTTGCCACTCAAAAACTGATTGTACAGCAACTGATTTTAGACGAGGGTATGTCACACGGTGATGCTACCCTCGTTTTCTTTCCTAAAAAAATTGGCACACCGGCACATCATCGAATTATCACATCATCGAATCATCACATCAATTAAATGACCTACAACGAGACGCTCGAATACCTCTACAACCAGATGCCCGAATACCAGCGGGTCGGCGATAAAGCATACAAGGCAGGACTGGATAACAGCCTCGCACTGGACGAGATATTCCATTGTCCTCATCGCCGTTACAAGACCATTCACGTGGGAGGCACCAACGGGAAGGGTTCCACCTCCCACCTGTTAGCGGCTATCCTACAGGAGGCGGGCTACCGCGTGGGATTATACACTTCTCCTCACCTGGTCGATTTCCGCGAACGGATCCGGGTAAACGGGAAGATGGTCGATCAGGAGTTCGTGATGGGGTTCGTGGAGCGATATCGTGAACAGTTCGAGCCAATAATGCCCTCGTTCTTCGAGTTGACCATGGAGATGGCGTTCCTCTATTTTGCCGAGCAAAAGGTAGATGTAGCCGTGGTGGAGGTCGGCCTCGGCGGGCGGCTCGACAGCACCAATGTCATTGATCCCGATTTGAGTATTATCACCAACATTGGCCTCGACCATGTGAAGATACTGGGCGACACGTTGCCAAAAATAGCGGCCGAGAAGGCAGGGATTATTAAACCTCACACGCCCGTGGTACTTGGAGAGATGGGAAGCACCGAGGTAACGCAAGTCTTCATCGATAAGGCAAAATCGGTGAAT
>JBBACU010000157.1:0-5476 GCA_041656815.1 Proteiniphilum sp. | reverse complement strand
ACCACCCATATACTTCTTGCTTGTTTGCTACTACTGGCATCCTGCGAGGATTATTACGACACCAAGAACAACCCGGTCACCTACGGCGATACCTACCTGAATATCGGCATTACTACCGATAAAGCAGCATATAGCCCGGGGGAGACCGTACATTTTACTATCAAAGAGAGGCCTTCCGGTAACCTGAAAGTGCGCTACTCGCACTTGGGCCAAGTGTTGAAGGAAGAAAATTTGCCCGGAACGACTTGGTCGTGGACTCCACCCGCCGACGATTTCAAAGGATACATGGTGGATGTTTACGAGGCCGCGGGAGAAGGGGAGAGAGTCCTCCAGAGTATAGCCGTGGATGTCTCTTCCGACTGGACGAGGTTTCCCCGTTACGGTTTCCTATCCTCGTATGGCGATATGAGCAAAGAGCAGATCGCGAAGAATATCGAAACGCTGAACCGTTACCGTATCAACGGGATTCAATTTTACGATTGGATGCACGACCATCACCGGCCGTTAGCCGGCACCGCGGAGAACCCGTTGGCCTCGTGGCCCGATCTCATCGGTCGGCCCAACTACCTCTCCACGGTGAAGGGATACATCGATGCCGCCCACGACAAGGGGATGAAGACGATGTTCTACAACCTCGCGTTCGGCGCGTTGGATAATGCCGCGTCGGACGGGGTAAAGGAAGCGTGGTATATTTTCAGGGATGCCAATGGATCGGAAAAGGACAATCACCACCTCGACCCTCCTTTCCGCAGCAGCATCTACTTGACCAATCCCGCCAACCCCGAGTGGCAGGCGTACTTGGCCGGACGTCACGAGGATGTCTACAGCGTGTTCGATTTCGACGGTTACCACATCGACCAGCTGGGCAACCGGGGAACGGTGTATGACCACGAGGGCAATGAAGTGAAACTCAACGAAACATACGCGCCGTTTATTGCCGCGATGAAACAGTCCGCTCCCGGCAAGCGGTTAGTGATGAACGCGGTCAGCCAATACGCGCAAGACCGGATTGCCCAAGCGGATGTCGACTTCCTTTATACCGAGGTGTGGGGCGAAAGCACGACGTTTGAACAGTTGGCAGGAGTGATCCTTGACAACAACACCTACTCGGGTAACCAGAAACAGACGGTGCTTGCCGCTTACATCAACTACGATCGGTCGAGCAGCACCGGATATGTAAACGCACCGGGCGTGTTGCTGGCAAACGCGGTGATTTTTTCTTTCGGGGGAGCCCATCTCGAACTGGGCGAGCATTACTTGGCAAACGAGTACTTCCCTAACTCGAACCTGCAAATGAAAAGCGAGTTGAGGCAGGATTTGATCGATTACTACGATTTTCTTGTCGCCTACCAGAACCTTTTACGGGATGGCGGCGCGTTTGCCTCGTTTGACGTGAAATCGACGGACGAAAATACACGGATCGAGAACTGGCCGGCGTCGCGGGGTGCCGTGGCGGTTAGCGGCAAAAAACTGGCCGACAGGGAGGTGATTCACCTGCTTAACTTCTCGGATGCCAACTCCATGGAGTGGAGAGATACCAACGGGACGCAAACGGAGCCCACGGAAATTGCCGACCTGGGGATTACAATCACCGTGTCGAACCCCGTGCAAAACGCGTGGTTTGCTTCCCCCGATATAGATGGGGGAGTGTCCAGAACGGTTGAATTCAGCCAGTCCGGTAACGAGCTCACGTTGACGCTTCCCTCCTTGAAATATTGGGATATGCTTGTCCTGGAGTATTAGTATCACGCTTTCTCAAGTGGTTGTATAGCTAAATATGAGACCTATAACTATTTCGTGGGGTACCCGTTCGATGAAATAGGCGTGATCTGATAAGCTGTTTGAACTTTTCCGTTAAGCTAAATGAGCAGTACCGAACTTGTTCGAGTAATGCCATAGCGAGGGAAAATCTAACTTCAGTGAATCGACAACGGGTCACTAAATAGTGGAAGTCGAGATATTTAGCTATAAACGCGACATAAGCGAAACTTGAATTACTAATTCAAAAAAATGAATAGATGAACTATTTAAAATTAATCGTGCTGTTTATTCTTTTTGGCTCTTTTGGCCTTTCTGCACAACAAAGCAGTAAAGCGAAAGAGGCTACAACATACACCAAAGATGGAAACCGGATCGTGTTTAACGCGGACGATGGCTCCAAGCTCTCGCTGGATTTCCTTAGCAGCTCCGTGGTAAAAGTCTGGTTTGATCCCGACGGTACATTTACCCGCGACAACGAGTCGTTCGCTGTTGTCAATGAAGAACTCGAAGATACCGGGGAAATCAACGTGAACGACGAACCGTCGAGCTACGAGATCTACACGTCCAAGCTGCGTGTCCGACTGAATAAAAAACCCATGCAATTGCAGGTCTTCGACAAGTGGCAAAAACTGCTGTTCAGCGATTTTAAAGAGATCGGGCACGTGTCGGACTCCACGGCCAAGAAAGCCTATAAAATATTGCGCCCCGACGAGCAATTCTTTGGGTTAGGGGAAAAGGCCGGGCCGCTTAACCGGCGCGGGCGAGAGTACACGATGTGGAACAGCGACCGCCCTTGCTACAGCACAACCGAAGACCCGCTGTACAAGAGTATTCCCTTCTTCATGAGCAGCTACCAGTATGGTATCTTCTTGGATAATACCTACAAGACCGAATTCAAGTTCGGCACGGAATCTGATGAGTATTACTCGTTTGAAGCACCCGATGGCCCGTTCGTCTATTACTTTATCTTCGGGAAGGACTACAAGGATATCCTGAGCCAGTACATCACGCTGACCGGCCAACCGATCATGCCGCCGAAATGGGCACTTGGTTTTTCGCAGAGCCGGGGCCTTTACACCAAAGAGGCACAGGCCCTGGAAGTGGCTGCTGAATTCCGTGAACGGGAGATCCCCATCGATATCATCTACCAGGATATTGGCTGGACTCAGTACTTGCAGGATTTTGAATGGCGTGAAGGGAACTACACCAACCCCAGGCAAATGCTTTCCACGTTAAGTGAACAAGGTTTCAAGGTGATTCTCTCGCAGGATCCGGTAATCTCCCAAGTCAATAAGAAACAGTGGGAAGAAGCCGACAAGCTTGGCTATTTCGTGAAGGATGCCCGTACCGGTAAATCGTACGATATGCCTTGGCCGTGGGGCGGCAATTGCGGCGTGGTGGATTTTACCATTCCCGAGGTGGCCGACTGGTGGGGTGAATACCAGCAAAAGCCGTTGGACGACGGGGCGCATGGTTTCTGGACGGATATGGGCGAGCCGGCATGGAGCAACGAGGAGGATCTCGACCGCCTCCATATGCAGCACCATATCGGGATGCACGACGAGATCCATAACGTGTACGGGCTCACCTGGGATAAAGTGGTGAAGGAGCAATTCGAAAAACGGAACCCCGGTAAACGGGTCTTCCAGATGACTCGCGCGGCGTATGCCGGGCTCCAGCGCTATACCTTTGGCTGGAGCGGCGATAGCGGGAACGGCAATGACGTGCTCGAAGGGTGGGGGCAACTACAGAACCAAGTGGCGGTCGGTATTTCTGCCGGATTGGGAGGGATTCCCTTCTGGACAACCGATATCTCGGGTTATTGTGGTGATATAACCGATTACCCGGCAATGGCGGAGCTGTACACCCGGTGGATGCAATTCGGCATATTCAACCCGTTGAGCCGTGCCCACCACGAGGGAGACAATGCCGTGGAACCGTGGATGTTCGGCGAGGTAGCCGAGAAGAACAGCAAAGCGGCGATCGAGCTGAAATACCAGCTGTTCCCGTACCTGTACACCTATTCCCGCGAGGCACACGATAGCGGGTTACCTATCATGCGGGGACTATTCATGGAGTATCCTTACGACGAACAAGCCGTGGAAGTCGAAGACCAGTTCCTTTTCGGGGAAGAGCTGCTCGTGGCACCGGTATTGAGAAAGGGAGAGCGCGTGAAACGGCTCTACCTTCCCGAAGGAGAATGGATTGATTTTAACGATAAGAAGACCGTTTACCTCGGTGGTCAGCAGATAGCTTATCGCGCGCCCCTGAACGTGATTCCCCTCTTCGTGAAAAAAGGGTCTATCGTCCCCATGATGCCCGTGATGCAATACATCCACGAGAAGAAAGACTACCCGTTGTTCGTGCATGTTTTCCCGAACTACGAGGACGAGACGGCGGAATTCGAGCTCTATGAAGACGATGGAGAGAACCTCGACTACCTCGACAACATTGCTTCCCGAACCCGGTTTGTTTGTACCACGCTTTCTGATGGGTACCGCACGGTGGTAGAGCCGTCAGACAACGGGTTCAGGCAGTCGGACAACAGAAACTTTATCCTGACCTATCACCTGGATGAAATGCCTTCATCGGTCACGGTGAACGGGAAAATGGCGAAAAAGACCGGGGAAGCATCCATCGCGAAGAAGGCAGAAACCGATAGTAGTTCCATTGAATGGTCGTGGAATGACCAGTCGGGCGTGTGCCTGGTGAAAGTTCCCGATCAACGAAAAGAAGTCACGGTGTTATTGACAAACTAAGATGGGTCATACAACATCGTCAGTCAGAGATTTAGTTGCAACAGCCTTCGATATGTTTGAAGGCTCAATAAGCGAATAAATAATTTGGTATAAAAGGAAATGAATGGTATGAAGAAAATATACATGTTGTTGGGTTTACTCTTGATCGCGGGAGTGATACTGGCACAGGATTTGAGGTCGCCAGACGGCGACTTGGAGATGAGTTTCTCGGTCGATCAACAGGGTACACCGGTGTATACCCTGAACTACAAAGGAAAAACGGTGATAAACCCGAGTAAACTGGGACTCGAGTTGATCGGGAGCGATAAGGTGGAGTTTGGCGCGGAAATAAACAGGGAGAAAGATCCTCAAACATCCCTGTATGACGGGTTTAGCGTGTCTGATGTGCAGAATAGTACCTTCGACGAGACGTGGGAGCCGGTATGGGGCGAAGCCAAAGAGATTCGTGACCACCACAACGAAATGGCGGTAACCCTCACTCAAGAGGCCACAGGCCGTGATATGGTTATTCGCTTTCGTTTGTTTGACGACGGGCTGGGTTTCCGGTACGAGTTTCCCCGGCAAAAGAACTTGGCCTATTTCGTGGTGAAGGAAGAACTGACGGAATTCGCCATGACGGGAGACCACACGGCTTACTGGATACCCGGCGATTACGACACACAGGAGTATGATTATAACATCTCCAAGCTGTCCGAGATCCGAAGCATAAACGAGGGAGGCAGGCAGGAGAACCTGTCCCAGACCGGGTTTTCGGACACGGGTGTTCAGACCGCGTTGCAACTGAAGACCGCTGACGGCATTTACATTAACCTGCACGAGGCAGCCTTGCTCAACTACGGAGCGATGCACTTGGATTTGGATGATCGTGATTTCATCTTCCGGTCGTGGATCACGCCCGATGCCAATGGCGCGAAGGGATATTTGCAAACCCCCAGCACGATACCTTGGCGCACGAT
>JBBACU010000156.1:0-5489 GCA_041656815.1 Proteiniphilum sp. | reverse complement strand
GCTGATTATTGAACGAGCCAAAGATTTTATGTTCTGGACGGTACTTATCCCCGTGGTGGGTTTTGCCGCTTTCTTGTGGGACGGTATCTTTATCGGGGCGACGGCATCGAGGCAGATGCGTAACGCGATGGTTTACTCGTCTGGTATCTTTTTTGCTTGCTATTTTGCCTTCACGCCCTTGTGGGGGAATAACGGCCTTTGGCTATCGTTTATCCTTTACCTCTTGGTGAGAGGATTGATGCAAACCGTGTGGTCCAAAAAAGCGTTAAGGATGGAAACGTGATAATAAAAACCTAACTATAATGCAACAATTTAACAGCCTACCGGGGTTATCCGGGTTCTTACAACAACGCGCGGTCGTGGAAGAGATCGCGGTGCAATCGCTCGACCTCACGAAGATAGAGGAACAACTGCTTGACGTGCGCTTTTCGAAGTGCCTCTTCTTGGGATGCACCCTGTCGGACGACCTGTTGCATCACCTGTTGCCCGATAACTTTATCTTCCCGTCGCTGGACGTGCCGTTCAACACGTATCCTCACAGCCTTTATAACAAGGATTCACTTTACAACGGGTTTGATCGTCATCGGCCGGATACGTACAACGCCACGCTTGACCACGTGGTGTACGAGTACTACCAAGCATCGCTGGAAAGACTTTCCATTAAAGACACGTTGGCACAACGGCTGCACGACCATTCCATCACCGACTCGCTACACGAATATATTAGCCGGTACGATGAACGAAAATTGGTAGCCATCATGGGAGGGCACCGGGTGAAGCGGACCGATGCCATGTACCTGCAGGTGGCACGGCTGTCGAAGATGCTCACCGAGCGAGGGTACCTGATGCTTTCGGGAGGTGGACCGGGTGCGATGGAGGCGACCCATGCCGGGGCTTGGATGGCGGGCCGGAGTGACGAGGAACTACTGGAAGCGGTATCGATTATTAGCGAGGCACCGGTCTATTCAAACAAAAATTGGCTGGGCTCGGCGTTTAAAATGATGGAGCGGTTTCCCGATCCGGCGTATGAAAGCTTGGGCATCCCCACGTGGCATTACGGTCACGAGCTTCCGACCCCTTTCGCGACACGGATTGCCAAGTATTTCGAGAACAGCGTGCGGGAAGAGGGGTTGCTGGCGATTGCCAAAGGAGGAGTGATCTTTACTCCCGGCAGCGCGGGAACCATGCAGGAAGTGTTTCAAGACCTGGCTCAAAACCATTACGAGTCGTACGGGTACGCCAGTCCGATGATTTTCTTACATGTCGACTTCTGGACAAGGCAGCGGCCGATCTTTCCCATTATTCGACAAATGTCGGACCAAAGGGACTTAATGAACCTGAACCTGGGGCTGTACGACCATAACGAGGAGGTACTGGAACATCTCCGGAAGTTCTCGGGATAGTGGCCGAAACGTACAAATTGCCCCTCGTGATGCTGTTAATCTATCGTGCTTTATGAACGGTGGGAAGTTCTCTTGATTCTTACTCTAAATAGTGACCGACCGTGCCGCTGATATGCATCAGCGAGATCTCGTACAGCTTGGTGTTGTATTGCGCGTTCAGGAGGCGTTGCTCGGCTTCCAGCAGGCTGTTTTGCGCTTCCCGTAATTCCAATCCCGACAAGTCCCCAATCTTGTACCGCTCCATGGCGATCTCGTAATTGAGTTCCGCGTTCTCCAAGCTCTCTATCTCCAAGTTGGTGAGCTCGATATTATTCTGGTACGCCATCCACATGTTGGCAAAATCGCTCTCTAAAGACAGCTTGTACCGTTCTATTTCCAGCTCCCTGTTCTGGATGGTGATTCGCGCGTTTTGTTGTTCCCGCTTGCGGTTGAACCCGTCGAACAACGTGTATCCCAGCGTGACTCCCGCGGTGGGCCCCCATGTGCGCTGCCTATCCAGCGTGCCGCTATTGTAATTATAGTGCGTGAAGCCATACCCGCCGTTCAAGCGAAGGTAAGGGTAATTACGGCTTTGCAATGTCTTCAGGTCGAGCTCGCTCAGCGTTTTGTTCTTCTCGGTGAGGAGGAGCAGTGTGTTATGCTGCATGGAGCGGTCAAACAGTTGTTCTTTCGATAGGGCCCGGTTGAAGCGGATGGTGGTATCCTCCGCGAGGAAGTGCCGCTCCACGTCGACTCCCATCAGTTCGTTGAGCCGTATCCGGGAGCTATTGAGGATCTCTTTGTGCTGGATAAGCAACGAACTGTCCGCGTTGAAATCCACCCGCGCTTGTTGTAGGTCGAGCCTCGAAAGTGATCCCACCTGGTAGCGTGCCTCCACGATGCGTAATCGTTCTTTGGAGAGCGATACCGCGTACTGGAGATTGCCCAACCGGAGTTGCTGATGCACGTAATTGTAGTATTCCGCGGTGAGGGAAGCGAGAAGTTGTTCTACCGTCAGGCGTGTATTTAATTCCCCGATGGTTTGCAGTTCTTGCAATCGCTGGTAGTTGGTTTGCACCCGGAAGCCCTCGAAGAGCGTCCAGTTGAGGTTCACCCCGGCATCCAGCGTACCCGTGTTGTTAGATCGGCTTTCGATGGTTTCGCTCCCGTCGGCCGGGTATTGGTCGCTGTTGCTCCCTCGCGCGGTGTATCCCGAGTTGAGGCTCACCTCGGGGAGGAATCCCGCGTTGCCGAGCGTAACGTTATTGTCCGAAATCAGCTCTTCATTTCGAGAGATCTGCAAGTCGTAGTTATTCTCGAGTCCTATTCGTAAGCACTCCTGCAAGCTTAGCACGGCTTGCTGGGGTGAAGCGTTGGGAGCAAGAAGCAGCAAGAGTAACAGAGTCAACCCGAGACTCTTGCTTGACGAGAGACGTTTAAGCGGTACCACTATTCTATTCAGATTCTTGTGCATCTTGTAACTTTTTTTCTTCCTTCTTTCGTAGTTGGGCTTTCCTGTCGGTAGAGAGGTACATGTACATGGCCGGGATAAGGAACAGGGTGAGGAGGGTGGATATCAGTAATCCCCCCACCACGGCCGTACCCATGGCGATGCGCCCGTTGGCTCCCTCGCCGGAAGCAAACATCAGCGGTAGGAGCCCCAGCACGGTAGATATACTGGTCATGAGGATAGGGCGCAAGCGTAGCATGGAAGCTTCCACGATGGCCTCGTACCTGTCGAGCCCCGCGTTCTGGCGCTGGTTGGCAAACTCCACGATAAGGATCCCGTTCTTGGTGACCAACCCGATGAGCATGATAATCCCGATCTGGCTGTAGATATTCATCGTGACCCCGCTCATCCACATGAAGAGGAGGGCACCGAAGAGAGCCAGTGGAACCGAGAACATGATCACGAAGGGGTCTTTGAAGCTTTCGAACTGCGCCGCCATCACCAGGAAGATAAGCAGGATGGCCAGCCCGAAGGCGAAGAGGAGGCTCGACGAGCTTTCGCGGAAGTTCCTTGATTCACCCTCGAGGGCGGTCCGGAACGTCTCGTCCAGCACGTTGGCCGCGATCCGGTCCATCTCCTCCAACCCTTCTCCCAACGAGTAGCCGGGGGCGAGGCCCGCCGATATGGTCGCGGAGTTAAAGCGGTTGTAGCGGTAGAGCTGGGGTGGGGCCACCGACTCTTCGAGGCGCACCAGGTTATCCATCTGGATCATCTGTCCATTCAGGTTCTTGATGTATATAGTCCGGAGGTCGATTGGCGTGTTGCGTTGCTGCCGGTTGATTTCCCCCAGTATCTGGTACTGCTTCCCGTTCATGTAGAAGTAACCCATCCGCTGTCCGCTGAGCGCGTATTGCAAGGTTTGCCCTATATCGCGTGTGCTCACTCCCAGCATGGCGGCCTTGTCGCGGTCAATGTTGATGCGTGTCTCCGGCTTGGTAAACTTCAGGTCCACGTCGCTCATCTGGAAGTAGGGGCTCGCGTTCACGCGGTCCATGAAAAGGGGGATGAATTCCTGTAATTTCTCGAGGTTGGGAGCTTGCAGCACGTACTGGATGGGCATGCTTGCCCGGCGGCCTCCAAAGGTGGCCTGTTGTTGCACGAACGCCCGGGCAGCAGTTTCCTTTTGCACGGAACGAGTGAGGTCGGCCGCGATCTCCATTTGGGAGCGTTCCCGTTCCCGCATATCGGGCAATACCATGCGTACCATACCGAAGCCGCCCCGGGTCATGGTGATGTTGGACTCCCTTTCCGGCGCGACGGAATCGGCAATCAGGGAAATACGGTCGGTATAATCGCGGATAAACTCGAAGGTGGCCCCCTCCGGCGCGGAGCTGCGAATCGTTATTTGCGAGCGGTCTTCCAGCGGTGCCATCTCGGCGGGGATGGTGTTCCAGAAAAGGGCAATCACGATACCGGATGCCACGATGATGGGAAAGACCAACCATTTGAAACGTAGAAAGCCGCGCAATCCCCTGTCGTATAGTTGGTTCATTCCGTCGAAGAACACCTCGGTCTTTTCGTAAAGGGGACTCTTTTTCCGGCGCCGCGTCAATAGTTTCGACGAGAGCATCGGCACGAAGGTAAGCGCCACGAACGACGAGATGATGACCGCCCCGGAGATCACGATGCTGAACTCGCGAAACAGCCGTCCGGTGAGTCCTTCGAGGAAGACGATGGGAAAGAAGATGGCCACCAGGGTGACGGTGGTGGATACCACCGCGAAGAAAATCTCTTTTGACCCGACAATGGATGCCTCCTCAGGGTCCATTCCGTCTTCTATCTTCTGGTAAATATTTTCCGATACCACGATGGCATCGTCCACCACCAAGCCCACGGCCAGTACTACCGCGAGCATGGAAAGCACGTTGATGGAGAACCCGGCCAAGTACATCACGAAGAAAATACCGATGAGCGAGATGGGGATTACCAGCGCGGGGATCAGCGTCACTCGCCAATTTCGGAGGAAAATGAAGATGATGGCCACTACCAGGGTGAACGCGATGAGTACCGTGGTTTCTACCTCGCTGATGGAGGCCCGGATAAACCGGGTGTTATCGAACGCCACGTCCACGACCACATCGTCCGGCAGGTCTTTTTTCATCTGTTCGAGCCGGTCCCGCGCCTCGTCGGCGATGCTGATATGGTTGGCCCCCGGCTGGGGTATGATCACGCAACTCACCATCGGGATGCCGTTGCGGCGAAGGATATTTTGGCGGTTCGCGGCGTCCAGTTCGGCATACCCCACGTCGCGAAAACGAACGACACGGAAGTTGTCCTCTATCAGGATCAGGTTGTTAAAGTCTTCGGGGGTTTGCATTAACCCCATGGTCCGGATCGACTGTTCAATGTGATCCCCCTCGATGCTCCCGGCAGGAAGCTCTATGTTTTCCCTGTCGAGGGCGTTCTTGACGTCCATTGGGGTAATGTTGTAGGCGGCCATCTTGATGGGGTCGAGCCAAAGGCGCATCGCATAACGGTACTCGCCCCATATCTCCACGGCGCTCACGTTGGAGATGGTCTGCAGCCGCTCCTTGACGGTGAGGTCGGCGATCTCCGAGAGTTCCAGTAACGATCGCACGGGGCTTTGCACGGTGATC
>JBBACU010000155.1:0-5496 GCA_041656815.1 Proteiniphilum sp. | reverse complement strand
TCACGCGTGGGGAAGTTTTTGTTTTTACTATTTAGTAGCTTTGTAGCAGACGCGGCAATTCAAAAATCGTGTCGTTATTTTTAAACATGCAGGTTTATGAGTTTTTTTGATAGGTTTTCCAAGGGGAAAAAAGAGACACTCGATAAAGGCCTCGAGAAAACAAAGGAGAGCTTCTTCTCCAAGATTACCCGTGCGGTTGCCGGCAAATCGAAAGTCGACGACAACGTGCTCGACGACTTGGAAGAGGTGTTGGTCACGTCGGACGTGGGGGTGGATACTACCCTGAGGGTAATCGAACGCATCGAAGCCCGTGTGTCACGTGACAAGTACGTGGGTACCGACGAGTTGACGGCCATCTTGCGGGACGAGATAGCTCAACTGCTCACGGAAAACCACAGCGGCGACCTGTCCGATTTCTCGATCCCGGAAGGAGACCGCCCCCACGTGATCATGGTGGTAGGGGTAAACGGGGTGGGAAAGACAACCACGATCGGAAAGCTGGCTTACCAATTCAAGCAGAGGGGGTTGTCTGTCTACTTGGGCGCGGCCGATACCTTCCGTGCCGCGGCGGTGGAGCAGCTTGATATATGGGGACAACGGGTGGGAATACCTGTAGTGAAACAAAAAATGGGGGCCGACCCGGCTTCGGTGGCTTACGACGCGGTTAGTTCCGGCAAAGCGAATGAGGCCGACGTGGTGATTATCGATACCGCGGGAAGGTTACACAATAAAGTCAACCTGATGAACGAACTCACCAAGATCAAGAATGTGATGGGGAAGATCGTACCGGGCGCGCCGCATGAGGTACTGCTCGTGCTGGATGGCTCCACCGGTCAGAACGCGTTTGAGCAGGCGAAGCATTTTACCGCGGCAACCGAGGTGACCGCGCTCGCTATCACCAAGCTCGACGGTACCGCCAAGGGAGGCGTGGTGATCGGTATCTCAGACCAGTTCAAGATCCCCGTGAAATACATCGGCTTGGGTGAGGGCATCGAAGACTTGCAGGTGTTCCGGAGGAAAGAGTTCGTGGACTCCCTTTTCGGAGGATAATAACGGAGAGATGATGAGGAGGAATAGGATAGACGTGGTTACCATGGGTTGCTCCAAGAACCTGGTGGACTCGGAATTGTTGATGCGGCAACTGGTTGCGAACGGGTATACCGTGGCACATGACCCGGAGACGCCCGGCGGCGATATCGCGGTGATCAACACGTGCGGGTTTATCGGCGACGCGAAAGAGGAATCCATCCACATGATCCTTTCCTTTGCCGAAGCGAAAAGGCGGAACAAGGTGAAAAAACTGTTCGTGATGGGGTGCCTCTCGGAACGATACAGGAACCAGCTGATCGAAGAGATCCCCGAGGTGGACCGGTTCTACGGGAAATTCGACTGGAAAGGGTTGATTGACGACCTCGGGAAGTCATATTATAAAGAGTTGGAATTTGACCGCTCGCTCACCACGCCGCCGCACTACGCGTACGTGAAAGTGTCGGAAGGGTGCGACCGTACCTGCTCCTATTGCTCCATCCCGCTCATTACCGGAAAGCACCGTTCACGCCCCATGGAGGAGATCGAAGCCGAGATCTCCCGGTTGGTGAATAAAGGAGTCAAAGAGTTTCAATTCATCGCGCAAGACCTCACCTATTACGGGATAGACCGCTACCGGGCCATGAAGTTGCCCGAGCTGGTGGAACGGGCCGCCGATATCAAGGGGGTGGAGTGGATACGCCTCCATTACGCGTACCCCGCGCACTTCCCCGCCGACCTGCTACGGGTGATGCGCGAACGGGAGAACGTGTGCAGCTACCTGGATATCGCTTTGCAACATATCAGCGACCCCATGCTCAAGAAGATGCGACGGAATATTACCCGGAAACAGACTGAGGAGCTGATCCACCGGTTCCGGGAAGAGGTACCCGGCATCCACCTGCGCACGACCATGCTGGTGGGTCATCCCGGGGAGACGGAGGAAGATCACTTGGAACTGCTCGATTTCGTGGAGGAGACCCGTTTCGAACGATTGGGCGGTTTCCCTTATTCGCACGAGGAAGATACCTATAACGATAAACATTACGTTGATGATGTGCCCGCGGCGGTGAAGCAAGAGCGAATGGAACGGCTGATGGCCTTACAGGAAGAGGTGTCTCTCTCGGTTAACGAGGAGAAGATCGGGCAGACCCTGAAGGTGATCATCGATAGGGAAGACCCCGACTATTATATCGGTCGTACCGAATTCGACTCGCCCGAGGTGGACGGGGAGGTGCTGATCGGCAAAGAAAAACTATTGGAAACCGGTAGTTTCTACAACGTGAAAGTTCATTCGGCCTTGCCCTTCGACTTGATGGGTGCTGTGGTTTGACGACAGTTTTGGATGAACCGTTTGGTGTGTTGAAAAGAACTTAAAATTAATCGTAACGATGACACAAGGAGACCTTATTTCCCACCTGTCGGAACGCCTTGGATGGGCAGAACCGAGCATTGCAAAAGCGCTAGAGGCCCTGATTGATACTGTCGTTGAAGAACTGCTGGCAGGCAACCGGGTAGATATAAGCGATTTCGGCCTTTTTCAAACCCGGAAACAATCGGAGTACATTCTGGTAGATCGGGAAGGCAGCGAACGATACCTGGTGCCCCCTTTTCTTGAAATCGTTTTTGAAGCTGCTGCCATGCCTGCCACTTCCGGTTCGGGGGATAACACGGTACGGTTTGTACCCGATGAATCATTGGAGAAAGAGGTGAACAGTTCGTTTGCGCTCTTTGAACCCACGCTACTTAACGAAGGAGTGCAGTTCCCGGGGATGGTCGAGGTGTATGCCGACCAGCTGGTAGAGGAGGGTGAAGCTCGCGATCCCGAAGAAGAAGGGGCTGAGTTACCACGAGTAGAGTCGGTAGAGGAAAAACTCCTGATCCCCGAGGAGCCGGCGGTAGAAGAAGTGCCATCGGCGGTAGAGGAGGTGCCAAAAGAGCTTGAGTCCCTCCCGGCAGAGACGATGGAAAACGAAATAGGAAAAGAGCCCCCGTTGGAAGACCCTCCGGTAGAAGAGCCGCCTGTGGAAGAACCGAGAGATAAACCACAACCCGCGCCAGCGCTTCGACTACAGGTAAGACGGAGGCCGAAAAAGAAGCCGCCTGTCTGGATACCGGTAGCGGGGGGAGTGGCAATTGCGTTGGCAGTTCTTTTTTTTTTCAACCCGGCCCTGCCCGGAAAAATAAACGTGAATAGAAGTAGTTTCTATTCCCAGGAAGAAGGAAAAGCGACGGGAACAGATACGGTAGCTACCCGGCCGGGGCCTTTCGCTCCCCAAACGGAGGAGATACCATCCCAAGCGGAAGCAATAGACCCGGCCGGGCCGGAACCCGTACTCTCGGGATTGCCGCGAAAAAAGATCAAACTAGAAAAAGGGAAAACATTGCGAATGCTAGCAGAAGACCACTTCGGACACCGGGAGTTTTGGGTATATATATACATGGAAAACAAGGAACGTATCTCAAACCCGAACTCCATCCCCCATGGCATGGAATTATTCTTGCCGGTTCCATCGGCCCACGACATGAACCCTGCCGATCCCTCGTCCATCGCGAAGGCAAAATTATTGAGTGACGAAATATTGAAGGCGTTCTAAACACGATGGATCGCGACTTCGCGATAAAATTACCGGGCATTTTATTCGATGAGGTGTGGCCTGATTAATCGATTTATGTTATATTCGCGTTTGTCACCATTTTTATTTCTATAAACCGTCGATCCTCGAAATTCAACAAGAATATTTAAAAAGAATATAGTATGCAAAAGAGAGGGGCATTCATTGCCATTTTATTGATTTCAATCATTTTTGTAGGATGTAACACCGGTTCTTCTAACAAGAACAGTACGTTTGAACCTATTCAGACCGAGGTGCCCGAGCGGCCTGCCGGGCAACAGCACGTCCTAGGCTTAACAACTCCTAAACTGGAGACGGTGCGGGTCGGATTTATCGGGCTGGGCATGCGTGGCCCGGGCGCGGTGAGACGGTTCACCCATATCCCTGGAACCGAGATCGTGGCGCTCTGTGACCTCCACGAGGACAGGGTAGAAAAGACACAAGCCATCCTCGAAGCGGCCGGTTTGCCCAGGGCAGCCGGATATAGCGGCAGCGAAGAAGTGTGGAAAGAGCTGGTTGAACGCGACGACATCGACTTGGTTTATATAGTGACCGACTGGAAACGCCATGCCGATATGATGATCTACGCGATGGAGCAAGGAAAGCACGTGGCGTGCGAAGTGCCCGCGGCGATGACTATGGACGAGATATGGGATATCGTGAACACTGCCGAAAGAACTCAAAAGCACGCGATGATGCTCGAGAACTGCGTTTACGACTATTTCGAACTGACCACGTTGAACATGGTGCAACAAGGCCTCTTCGGGGAAATCCTACATACCGAGGGTGCCTACATCCACGAGTTGAGGGACTTCTGGGACTCTTACGAAGGGGACTGGCGCCTGCAGTACAACAAGGAGTTCCGTGGTGATGTCTATGCCACGCACGGTATGGGGCCAGCCGCTCAAGCGCTGGATATCCATCGGGGGGATAAGATGAACACGCTGGTTGCGATGGACACCAAGCCGGTTAACATTCCCGAGTACCTGATCGAGGTAAGAGGCATGGATCGTGACAGCGCTTATATGTTTGCCAACGGCCAGCACACGATGACGATGATCCGCACGGAAAACGGCAAGACAATCCATATCCAGCATGACGTGGCCTCGCCGCGCCCCTACAGCCGTATGTACCAAGTGAGCGGAACCAAAGGCTTCGCCAACAAGTATCCCAACCAAGGGTATGCCTTGCAGGGGGACGTGCTGACGGAAGCGGATGGCGTGCCGAATCACGAGGACCTGAACGCGCACAACTACGTTTCGAAGGAGGTCCGTGACGCGTTGATGGACAAGTATAAACACCGCATCCATCGCGAGTTGGAGGAGAAAGCGAAGGAAGTGGGCGGCCACGGTGGAATGGACTTTATCATGGATTATCGCTTGGTTTATTGCCTGCAAAACGAGCTGCCGCTGGACATGGACGTGTATGACCTGGCCGAGTGGTGCTCGCTGGCCGAGTTGAGCCGCATCTCCATTGAGAACAACAGCGCCCCCGTGGTGGTGCCCGACTTTACCCGGGGACATTGGAACGATGTGCAGGGATACCGACACGCGTTTGTTGATTAAGGAATCCCTGAAAAAAATAACACTAAAAAAGCGAGCCAAGAGACTCGCTTTTTTAGTGTAGATATCCGGCTTGAGTTTACCGCTTGCTTTTCAATAGCCCCGGGATTTGGCTGGGCTCCTTGGCGACCGGGACGCCCACCGCTTCGAACGCGGCGATCTTCTCGGCGGCGGTGCCTGCCCCGCTGGAGATAATGGCTCCCGCGTGCCCCATCTGTTTTCCCGGCGGTGCCTGCTGCCCGGCAATAAATACGGCGACCGGTTTCGTGACATGCTCTTTGATATAGGCGGCT
>JBBACU010000154.1:0-5496 GCA_041656815.1 Proteiniphilum sp. | reverse complement strand
GAGAGCTGTAAAAACCTTGAACGTCGTGCTCGACGAGATGGACCTGGATTGGATCCCGGTGGAGAAAACATGGCGCTTGAACGAAAAGCATTACGGGATGCTCCAAGGGCTAAACAAGGCCGAGACCGCCGCGAAGTACGGCGACGAGCAAGTGCATATCTGGCGTCGTAGCTACGACGTTCCGCCCACGCCGCTTGACAAGGCCGACGAGCGTTCGCCCTTCCAAGAGGAACGCTACAAGGGAGTAGACGAGAAAGACCTCCCGCTCACCGAAGCGCTGAAAGACACGGTAGAACGTATCCTTCCTTACTGGAACGACACCATTGTACCGGAAATGAAAAACTTCAACGAGGTGATCGTGGCCGCCCACGGCAACAGCCTGCGGGGTATCATCAAACACCTGAAGAATATTTCCGACGACGAGATCGTGAACCTGAACCTCCCGACGGCCGTGCCCTACGTCTTCGAGTTCGACGACGACATGAACCTGCAGAAAGATTATTTCCTGGGAGATCCCGAAGAGATCAAGAAACTAATGGAAGCGGTGGCGAACCAAGGTAAGGCAAAATAAGCAAAGTTGCAAGCAAGGGAATACCCTCCCCTGTAAACTAAAAAAACGGGCGCCGAAAATTAATCGGTGTCCGTTTTTTACTATCTGCTCAAAATAATTTTTTCAAGTCTTCGGGGTTTACATTCATCGCGGCGATTTCCCCGTTCTCGCCGATCAAGTAGTTTCGGAAACCTTTCTCCAAGTTAAGCTCTTTATAGAGCGTTGAACTGTTTCCACTTGTTTCACAAAAGAGAGAAGCAGTTTCCATATTGTCAAGTGCCATCGTCCGTTCCACCACGTTCCGATTCTCGTCAAAGGAGACGGATAAAAAAACCGCGTCTGCATCCATCGCCTTCAGGATATTGTGCAGCCGCACGTTGGCAGCTCTTGATCGGGCATCGTAGGATGCCCAAAAGTTGACCACTACTTTTTTGCCTTTGTAATCGTGCAGCCGATGTTCATTCCCATCCAAGTCCGTTAAGACAATGTTTGGGATCATCTCCCCCGGGTAATAACCCTCGTATGGAATACGGGTATTAACGGAACCTGCTGACAACGCGAACGTTATAATTACGATAAGGCAAAAGTTCACGTACTTCATAAAATAAAAGTTTGGTTAGTAATCGGGTTGTGCCTTGCTTCGCGCATGTCACTAACCCCCTTAACTTAAACGACTTTTCGCTAAAAATCGTTTGTAGAGCCTGCAAAAGTACGCCGCTTTTTTAAATTGGGAAACATTTCGCTCACAAATTTCCTTTTCAAATGTTAAATAAATCGAGAAAACACAGAGCAATAAACTTATTATCAGATATCTACATGGAAAAACGACTCAACGGCTTCTATCGAAGTATCCTTCAGTATCACGTTTTTATCCTTGTCGAGGAGATAAATCGTGGGGATCGCTTTGATATCGTACAGTTTTTCATTCGTGATTTTCAACCCCTTATCATAGCCGTGTATCCAATGGGCCGGCATTTTATCGAGGTGGGCAAGCCATTCTTCCAAATCGTGGTCGGGATAGATGGCAAGTATGGTAAGCATGGTCCGTCCGGGACGATTGAGCGAGAGCGCCTTGTTCAGCTCATTTGATTGGTTGAGTTGCGCGATCATCTCCCCGCACGCGCTGCACCCGGGATTGGAAAACAGAAGCAAGGTATACTCGCTCTTCAGGTCGTACAAGGCGTAAGATTGACCGGAGGGTAGCGTGTAGATAAAATTATTGGCTTTGTGTTCCACCCTGTTTTTCAATGCCATATCAAGCTGAAAGAGAAGCTCCGATTTACGTGCTTCGCCAAGCAGAGGGGAGCGGGTGAGTTCCTGTAAAACCGGGAGGTAATACTCTTCATTCCGGAAAGGAGAATTGGGGTCGTAAAAGTACTTCTCGAACAGCGAGGCAAAATGCTCGTACATGACCGTATCTGCCGCGGCCTTCTGGAGGGTATAAAGCAAGGACTCATCCGCGCGCTCCTCCGGGACGTAATCAAGGATATTCACGTAGTCGACAAATGCCTGTTCGGTAATTTCAGGCCGATCGATCAGCCCCCTGTCCGCAAAATCAAAACGATCCCAGTAGTGCATCACGAGATAAGCAGCCCGCTCTTCCGGCACGGTGATTGTCTGGGGCACCGGGGGCAACACGAACGTGTCCGGGACGATCGCGTACGCTGCCTCGGGCAACTCGACGAGGGAATCGATCGATTTTTCCCGTGTGTCGGAACCCGACTTCTTGGTCGATAAACAGGAGGTATTGCCCGCGAGCAGTCCCGCGAACAAAAACAAATATACTGGAACATATTTCATACAATCGCCATTAAATTGATTTGCAGATGTGAGAATGTACTGATGTGCCGATTAAAAATTGAACTACCGATCGATGCTTCATCGAATCGTTAATGCGGCGGTAAAGATATAAAAAAACCGACAAAACGGGACGGTTATCCCTGACTCAAGTTGATAAAACCGATATTTTTCGTACATTTGTAGAATGTAGGACGCACCTCGGCATAGTTCATAAATTAGACTATTCCTCACCATAGCAGAACTCAAGCAAGCTTAGTTCTGCTCATTTGGCTTAACGGAATAGTCCAAGCAAGCTTGACTCTGCTCTCGGTTTTCACTACATTTGTAAATTGATTGCTTGATTCGCTCATGGAACCATTTATAGTTTCAGCCAGAAAATACAGGCCCTCCACGTTCCAATCGGTCGTGGGACAAGAGGCGCTCACCACCACGCTAAAGAATGCCATTGCCGGGAACAAGTTGGCCCACGCATACCTCTTCAGTGGCCCCCGCGGCGTGGGCAAGACCACGTGTGCCCGCATTTTCGCGAAAACAATCAACTGCCTCACTCCCACACCCGACCGGGAGGCGTGCAACACGTGCGAGTCATGCGTGGCATTCAACGAGCAGCGCTCGTACAACATCCACGAGCTGGATGCCGCTTCCAACAACGGGGTGGATGATATTCGTTCGCTGATCGATCAAGTGCGCGTCCCTCCGCAGATAGGCAAATACAAGGTATATATCATCGACGAGGTGCACATGCTTTCTCAAGCCGCGTTCAACTCCTTCCTTAAAACGCTGGAGGAGCCACCCGCGCACGCCATTTTTATCCTTGCCACCACCGAGAAACACAAAATCATCCCCACCATCCTGTCGCGCTGCCAAGTGTATGATTTCAACCGCATCACCATTGCCGACACGGTGGCACACCTGCAGTACGTGGCCAACCAAGAAGGGGTGAAAGCAGAACCGGAAGCATTGAATGTCATTGCCCAAAAAGCCGATGGCGGGATGCGCGACGCCCTCTCCATCTTCGACCAGACGGTGAGTTATACCGCGGGGAACATCACGTATCAAGCAGTGATCGAGAACCTGAACGTGCTGGATTATGAATATTATTTCCGGCTGTCGGACGCGATCCTGGCGGGCAGCGTGGTAAATTGCCTTCTCACCTTGAACGATATCTTGAACAGGGGCTTCGAGGGACAATACATCATCAGCGGCATCGCCTCGCATTTCAGGGACCTCTTGGTATGCAAGGATCCTGTCACCGCGTCGTTATTCCAAGTAGGCGCCTCCATTCGCGATCGCTACGTGGAGAGTGCCGGAAAATGCAGCAACGAGTTCCTGTACGAGGCAATCGAAATTGCCAATGACTGCGATCTGAACTACCGCCTGAGCAAGAATAAGCGGTTGCTGCTGGAATTGACGCTCATCCGGTTGTGCCAGCTATCGAATCAACCGCGGGGAGGCACGCCTTCAGAATCGGAGAAAAAAAAAAGAAGCCTTAAGCCTTTAGAGCCTGTCGCGGATAAAACGGACACTCCCGCGCCTAAAAGCGTCACGACAGAGACAACCAAAATTACGGCATCACCCACTCCACCTTCAGGGACTCCTCCACCTTCAGGGACTCCCCAACCTTCAGGGACTCCCCAACCTCCCAAAAAAAAGAGCCTCTCCCGAATGGAAATGGGCGTTTCTCTCTCATCGCTGGCAAACGTGCCGACAGATGAGGAGCCTGATGCTGAAGAAGGGAAAGAGGGAGTGACAAGCGGGAACGGGAGCAACCTGTTTACCGAACAGCAATTGGTAGCCGCTTGGAAAAAGTATGCCGATCAACTGGATGAGGAGAAGCTGCTTAAAAACACCATGTCGCTCTACCTTCCCAAGATGAAGAGCGACACCCTCTTTGAGGTGGAGGTAAACTCGGAGCTAAACAAACAATACCTCACCGACAATAGCCCGTCGCTTCTCGCCTATCTTCGCGAGAAACTGAAAAACGACGATATCACCATGACCATCACGATCGCGAAAGACAACGCGATCAAGAAGCCGGTCACTCCGCACGAGATTTTCAACGAGTGGGCAGAGCAGAATCCCTCGCTGCAGAAACTCTCGGATGAGTTCGGGCTTGAGCTGAGTTGACAGAACCAAGCCGCGATAACTATTTCGCCCACGTGTCGCTATCCAAGTTGCGGTAGTTGATCGCTTCTGCCAGATGAAGTGGCAAGACACGCGCGCTGCCCTCCAAATCCGCGATCGTCCGGGAAACCTTGAGTATCCTGTCGTAGGCCCTTGCCGAGAGGGAACGTTGCTCCATAGCGGCCCGAAGCAGCTTCAACCCCCCTTCATCCGGTGTAGCGTATTTTCTCAACAATTTCCCGCTCATGCGCGCGTTACAAAACACTCCTTTTCTTTTTTCCTCCTGGAATCTACGAGACTGTATTTCACGGGCCTTTAGCACCCTTGCGCGCATCGCTTCACTTTGTTCAGACGGAACATCGCCGGCCATTTTCTCAAACGAAACAGGCACGATCTCCACCTGTATATCGATCCGGTCGAGGAGGGGACCCGACACCTTGTTCAGGTAAGAGCGCACCGCTCCCGGCGGACAAATACATTCCTTCTCGGGGTGGTTGTAGTAGCCGCACGGGCAAGGGTTCATGGCGGCCACCAACATGAAGCCCGCGGGATAATCCACCGTGTATTTTGCCCTTGACACGGTTATCACCCGATCCTCCAGCGGTTGGCGCAGCGCCTCTAGGACCTTCTTAGTATACTCGGGCAGCTCGTCTAAAAATAGAATACCGTTGTGCGCCAAACTGATCTCGCCCGGTTGCGGATAGGCACCCCCGCCCACCATGGCTACATCGCTGATGGTGTGGTGGGGCGACCGGAAGGGGCGTTGCGGCATCAGCGACTGGTTCAGGGCAGTCCTCCCCGCCACGCTATGTATCCGGGTAGTTTCCAATGCCTCCTCGAGTGTAAAGGGCGGGAGGATGGAGGGCATTCGTTTCGCCATCATCGATTTGCCCGAGCCGGGCGCCCCCACCATAAGCAGGTTGTGCCCACCGGCCGCGGCCACTTCCAAGGCGCGTCTCACGTTCTCCTGTCCCCTCACCTCCGAGAAATCAAATTCGAAAGCGGGCCTGGCCCGCGCGAAT
>JBBACU010000153.1:0-5506 GCA_041656815.1 Proteiniphilum sp. | reverse complement strand
CGCGTTACTTGCTCCCCGGGCGACAAATCACACGTGGTACCCGCTCTCGTTTTTAGCCCCGGTGGCCGATAACGAGCCGTGGCTCTCTTCCGCGATCGACGTGGTGAAGCAAACCGTGGATACCGTGTTGCAATCGGGGATAAAAGCCGAGAATACCTATCTCCTTGGCTTTTCGCAAGGAGCTTGCCTCGCGTTGGAGTTCACCGCGCGCCATGGCCGCCGCTACGGGGGAATTGCTGCTTTTACGGGTGGCCTTATCGGGAAGGAGATCGACCGATCGAATTACAGCGGTGACTTTCAGCAGACCCCGATCTTTTTCGGAACAAGCGATCCCGACTTTCACGTGCCGGTAGAACGGGTGTACGCGTCTGCCAATATCGTTCGGGAAATGAATGCCGATGTAACCGAGAAGGTATACCTGAACCGGGGGCATACCATCTCGGAGGATGAGATAGAGCAGGTGAACCGGGTTATTTTTAATGTGCCAATGTGATTAATATGCTAATGTGAATAATGAAGTGATGATGAAGGTGACCCGTGTATATGCCGATAAGAACGGTGACTCCCGTTTCGAGGAGGTCGACATTTCCTTGTTTGATCAAGGCGAGATCGGCCGTCTTTCCGAAAATATTGACGTGACCGCGTTGCAGTTCCGTACCGTATCGCCGGATTACGACTATGATTTCCACCACGCGCCGCGGCGGCAGTACATCGTGCTGTTGGACGGCGGCGTGGAGATCGAGACATCGCTGGGCGAGGTACGTCAGTTCCAGACGGGCGAGATATTATTGATGGAAGACACCTCCGGCAAGGGGCACCGCACCCGCAACCTCGAGAAGCGGGAACGCACTTCCCTTTTTATCCACTTGCCCGAAGAAAAATAAAAGTTTGAACTTTCGCAAGTAATTTTACAGCTGAATATAAGACCTATAACTATTTCGTGGGTACCCGTTCATAAATTAGACTATTCTTTGCCATGGCATAGTTCAAGCAAGCTTGACTCTGCTCATCTGGCTTGGCAGAATAGTTCGATGAAATAGGCGTGATCTGATAAGCTGTTTGAGCGAAGCGAGTTATTTATCAGATAGCCTATAAATCGGTAACGGGTCACGAAATAGTGGAAGTCGAGATATTTAGCTGTAAATAAGACACAAGCGAAACTTGAGTAAAAGTTTTACATTGCTCGGGATAATTGATTAACTTCGCGGGAATCACTACTTAATGATAAGTTATTTGTCTTTATAATTTGAACTATCTTGCTCATATATATTTTTCAGGATCAAACCGTCAAGTTGCCGTTGGCAATTTCATAGGAGATTTTGTAAAAGGTAGAAGTTACGAGAAATACCCTCTCTGTTTCCAAAAAGGGATCCTTTTACACAGGAAGATTGATCATTTTACCGATACCCACCCAATATTCCGGGATACGGTGGATATACTTCGTCCATCTTTCGGGCGATATTCCGGAATAATGGCAGACATGTATTACGACTACCTGCTCGCCTCTGATTTTGAACGGTACAGCAACGGGCAGAGCCTCGGCAAGTTCTCCCGTGATTTTTACCTCTCGGCTTTGTTATACTACCGATGGTTGCCCAAAAAGGTCAAAGGGTTCATTTTCCATTTCATCAGAACCAACCGTCTCAAGGAATATGCTACCTACGACGGGCTGCAACATTCGCTCGAAATCATGTCTGTTTACAATAGCCCTGCAATCAATCCTACCCTTGGGATCGAGGTTCTTGCAACAAACGAGGCACAACTGAGAATCCTTTTCGATAAATTCATTGTAGAGGCCCGGCAAAAATTTCCCCACCAAAGATAATTGTACTCGATAACCCTTTCACGATTCATCGAATGATTTAAAATAGCGCATGAACTGCGCGCGTTCGAACACGGTGGTGTCAATCGTGGGATCGGCGTGCAGCATTCCTTTGAATTGGTTGACACTCTTGAATCCCTTGGATTTCATCCATTTTTTAATTTGTTTCTTCATCCCGGGGATTAACTTTTTCTCTTTGTCTTGGTAAACCGCGCTCACCATCTGCACCGCGCTGGCTCCTGCCAAGAGGCATTTAATCACGCCTTCCCAGCCATGCACGCCGGTGGAGGCAGCCAGGTCGATGCCGGGCACGTTCGCTGACGAGAGCGATATCCACCGCAGGGTATCGCTTAAATCTCCGGGGGAACTATAGATGCCGCCCGATTTAACGTGTAAGGTATTTATATCGATGTCGGGCTGGTATAGTTTATTAAAAAGCACCACGCCATCGGCCCCGCTCATTTTCAGCTGGTTCACTATCCATGGGACGTTGTTGAACAGCCTGCTCGATTTCACGATAACCGGGATCTTCACCATCTTTTTTATGCTTTTCACGATCTCGATGTACTTATCGTACGTCTTTATAGGATGGAGCAGGGGATCGGATACGATGGCCGAGATATTCAATTCTAACGCGTCGGCGCCTGCATTCTCGATATGGTGCGTGAACTCTACCCATGCACCGTCGGAATAACAATTAATGCTGGCAATGATGGGTATGGTGCACTCGTTCTTGCTGTCCCGGATCAAAGCAAGGTAATCCATTATCTTGTTACTCTTCACGTAATTCCGTATCATGGGATACGCGTCGGGGTAATCCGATGCTTTTATTGCTCTTTTGGATTCATTATCGATTTGCTCTTCGAAAAGAGAACTCAAAACAACGGCTCCGCATCCGGCTTTCTCCCAGGCTTTGTTTTTTTTAGGACTATCCGTCAGTCCCGAACTCCCGATCACGATAGGATTCCCAAGTTCTAATCCGGCATATTGAACGCTTAAGTCTACCATTTTACTTGTACCAATGATATTTTACCCTTTTCCCGGGTTATTTACATTTGCCCTGAAAATTATTCAAAAATACAACAAAATGTTTGATTATTTGCTTAGATTTGTAAACCAATCAACATATTTTATTTTTGATGAAAAGAATTTTGGTTACCGGTGGAGCCGGGTTTATAGGTTCGCATCTATGCGCTCGGCTCGTGAACGAAGGCCACCATGTAATTTGCCTCGATAATTTTCTCACGGGATGTATAGGAAACATCGCTCATTTAATGGATAGCTCCCGTTTCGAACTCGTGGAACACGACATTACACATCCCTACCCGATTGGCCCCGTCAATGAAATATATCACTTGGCTTGCCCCGCGTCGCCCGTGCATTACCAGCGAGACCCGATTAAAACGATAAAAACATCGGTGCTGGGCACGTTGCACGTGCTGGGAATGGCAAAGAAACACGATGCTAAAATATTGCTGGCCTCGACCAGCGAGATTTACGGGGACCCGCTGGTACACCCCCAGCCCGAGTCGTACTGGGGAAACGTGAACCCGATCGGGATACGTTCGTGCTACGACGAGGGCAAACGTTGCGCCGAAACCCTTTTCATGGATTATCACCGGCAAGAAAGGGTACGCGTCAAGATCGTGCGTATATTTAACACGTACGGCCCGGGCATGCTGACCCACGACGGCCGGGTCATTTCTAATTTTATCCTCCAAGCGCTGGAAGGGAAAGATATCACCATACATGGAGACGGGAGCCAAACGCGTAGTTTCCAGTATATCGACGACCTGGTAGAGGCACTGGTAAAGATGATGAACACGGGCGATGATTTTTTGGGCCCAGTGAATATTGGGAACCCAACGGAGTTCACGATCAAAGAGTTGGCGGAGCTTGTCGTGGAGTATACCGGTTCTCGTTCCAAGTTGGTTTACCTGCCGTTACCTGAAGATGATCCCAAGCAACGCAAGCCGGATATTTCTCTGGCACGTGAAGAATTAGACTGGAAACCACGAATCAGCCTAAAGGAAGGGTTATCGCTGATGATCGCTTATTTTGAGAAAAATACATACACCCATGAATTGAAATAAGAAAAATAATGAAGGATTTTTCTGCATACACGGTACTCGTCGTGGACGATATACCGGCAAATATTTTATTGTTAAAAATGATGCTCGAGCAAAGCGGATTCGGGGTTCTCACCGCGCAAGGCTCGGAAGAAGCGTTTGACCGACTCGAAGAGAAGCAAGTCGACCTGATCTTGATGGATGTTCTGATGCCGGGGGTTGACGGTTTTGAACTGGCCAAACAATTAAAGGAGCATCCCGACTACCGGGAAATACCGATAATTTTCTTGACCGCGTTAAACACCTCCACCGATGTTGTCAAGGGATTCCAACTGGGTGGGGATGATTTCATGTCCAAACCTTTCAACAAAGAAGAGCTCCTCGTGAGGATACGCTATCACTTGAACATGCTCGAAGCTAAAAGGACTATTAAGCGTCAGACAATAGAGCTCGAGAAAACCATTGCCGGCCGGGACGCGCTCTACTCGGTCATCGCGCACGACCTGCGGGTGCCCATGTCTTCGATGAAAATGATTCTTAACGTGCTTGCTCTCAAAGCGAAAGAAAAACACGGGAATGAGGTAGAGCTTGTAGATATGCTGCACAGCGCCAACGAGATATCGGAGCAGTTGTTCGTTTTGCTCGACAACTTGCTGAAGTGGACAAGCAGCCAATTAGGGCGGCTAAAAGCGGTGCCCCAAAGCATCAACCTCCCCGAACTGGTTGAAGGCATCATGGAAGTCTCCTCGATAACCGCCGCGATGAAAGACATACAGCTCAATTTTTATCCCTCTTCGATGACAGGCATGGAGGTGTTCGTTGACATCGACATGATCAAGACCTCCATCCGGAACCTGATCAGCAACGCGATCAAGTTCAGCTACAGGGGGAGCGAGGTTGATGTAGTAGTGAAATCAAACGAGGGCAAAGCCATTCTCGAAGTCATCGATCACGGGTGCGGGATAAGCCAGGAGAATCAAGCCAAGCTGATGGATTTATCCAGCCATTTCACGACGTTCGGCACGGAGAATGAATCGGGATCTGGATTGGGACTGCTGTTAGTGAGCGAGTTTCTGAAACTTAATAACGGGCGTGTATTCTTCACATCGAAAGAGGGAGAAGGCTCTACTTTTGGTTTTGCTCTTCCCGTGCAGGATTTTTCCGCGAACGAGTCACCGGTATAACGTCCAACTTCACAATTACCGGCTTGTGATCACTATGCTCCAGTTCCGGGGAAGCATAATGTACTGCCCTGATACCCTCCCGGGAGTAGAGGAGGTAATCGATCCGGAATAGTTTCCGAAGGTACCGGTAGGTGTATCCATACCCTTTCCCTGCGGAGCGGAAGCTATCTCCCCTATCCCCTCTTATTCTTTTGTAGGCGTAGGAAGCAGGCGTGTCGTTGAAATCCCCGCACACGATAACGGGGTGAGGGCTTTCATCTACCTGGTCGCGAAGCAGGTTGGCTTGATTAGCCCGTATCACGCTATTCTCATCCATCATGTCTTTTAAACGAATCAGCCGCGATGCCGTGGCATCCATATTGTCCAAAGGATTGATCCTGTTTTGGTTCAGGTTGGTAGTCTGCAAATGGGCATTGAATACCCGCACCGTT
>JBBACU010000152.1:0-5516 GCA_041656815.1 Proteiniphilum sp. | reverse complement strand
GAACAGCGGCAGGATATCGAGGAAAAAGTTCTGTACCAAGCGGATCAAGCTCTCCACGCCCCGGTTGATCCGCGTCTCCAGGTAACCCGTCTGGTTGCCCGGCTCGGCGAAGAACGACATCTTGTAAGAGAGGATCCGGTCGACCGCCTTCTGCGACAGGTCGCTGCCGACTTGAATACGGATTTTTTCGCCAAAATATTTCTGTCCGAACTGGATACCGATATTCAGCAGCTCGTTGGCAATCATAATGGCCGATATAATCAACAGCAGCCGCATCCCGTTCTGGAACGGGTCGGGCTGGCGGAGCAACTCTTCCACCCGGTTCACCGTCTCGTTCACAAGAATGGGATTCACCTGCGCGGCGAACGACCCGATCAGTGTCAGGAACAGGGTTCCGGCGATCATCCCCTTGTAGGGTTTTACAAACGGGAGGAGGTTTTGGAAAAGTGCTTTAAAGGATTGGTTATAGGTTTCTTTTTGAATCATCGGCAATTGGACTTAGATTCACAAAAAGGGTTTAATTCCTTCCTATATAGCACGAAAAGCAAGTTTATTCATCCCGCTTGGTTACGTGAAAATTTTCCTTTCTTTTTGTAGAAAGAAGGGAATTACCCTTGTAATGCATTAAAAATAAACACCATGGCACGCTTTATTGACCCCGTGTACGACACCGCTTTCAAGTTGATCTTCGGGCAAGAGAACAGCAAGGAGTTGCTGCTGGACTTTTTGAACGACCTGCTGGAAGGGGAGAAAAAAATCAAGGAACTCCACTTCCTCGACAAGGAGCGGATGCCCTTGTATAGAAAGGGACGGCGGGGTATTTACGATATCGCTTGCCAGACGGAAGAGGGAGAGTACTTTCTCGTGGAGATACAGAACGCACGGCAAGACACGTTCAAGGAGCGGGCGCTCTACTACCTCTCGCAAACCATCGCGAACCAGGGGGAGAGGGGCACGGGGTGGAAGTTCGACCTGAAAGCGGTATACGGGGTGTTCTTCCTGAACTTCCCCCTCGAAGGCAAATTGCGTACCGACGGTATCATCGTCGACCGCGACACGAGCGAACAAATCATCGACAAGTTACGTTTTATTTTTATAGAACTTCCCTCCTTTCACTAAAGTTAGACTATTTCTTGCAACGACATAATTCAAGCAAGCTTGACTTCTGTCCGTCTTGCTTAACGAAATAGTTCACAAAAAAGGAAGAGGAGTGTGACACGAACGAGGAATTATGGCTATATACCCTTAAAAATATGAAGACATTAGAAAAAATACCGTTCAAGGAACGGAAGCCGGTTATCAAGAAGCTGGAAGAGATAGCCGACTTGGCCTCCCTGAGCAGGGAAGAACGACGGTTGTATGATGCGGATATCCGCGCCTACCGCGACCGCTTGGCTGAAATAAGTACCGCCAAACGAGACGGTATGAGAGAAGGCAGAATGGAAGGTAAAATAGAAGGCAAGATAGAAGGTAAGATAGAAGGTAAGATAGAAGTTGCCCGGAACATGAAGTCCCGGGGGCTCGACACGACCTTGATCGTGGAAACCACGGGACTTTCTACCGAGGATGGGGTTGCTATAAGCTGGGTATAAGCCAGATATAAGCCAGATATAAGCCGGACATAAACCAGGTATAAGCCGGTAATAAACGGGGTACGAGCCAGGTACGAGCCAAGCAAAAGTCAGATTAGAGTCAAGTAAAAGCCAGAACAGACTCAGTACCAGCCTTGGTGCGGCCCGGCACCACACTTGATGTAGCCCGGCGCCGGACTTGATCGCGGCTTTTACCGGTGAAAAGTAACGGCATCTGAATAAAACAAGAAACGATACGGCGCTCCCTCGATAATAAACCCACAGGGGAAGCCTCGATTTGGGAATAATTTGCTAACTTTGGGGTTGAAAATGTTCACAAAAGTTAGACTATTTCTCGCTATGGCATCACTCGAACAAGTTCGGTGCTGCTCATATAGCTTAACGAAATAGTTCCTTTTTTATAGAGTTAAGACTTTTTCTTACACACACGTTTTACAGGGTTATGGATAGCAAATTAAAAAATAGCGTACTGTTCTCTCTCGCGGAACTACTGGAGGTGAACAGGGAGAAAATCATGGAGGCGAACGAGGCCGACAAGCAAGCGTTCCCCGATATGGACGAATCCATGATGGACAGGCTGAAGGTTGATAACAACAAGATAGACGGGATGATCCGCTCCTTGAAGGAGGTGGCTTCCCAAGCAGACCCGGAAGGAAAAATCCTTTACGAGACAGTCCGTGAAGACGGGCTACGCGTCTCGAACCGCACCGTGCCGTTCGGCACCATCCTCATCATCTACGAGTCGAGGCCCGACGTGACCATCGAAGCGGGAGCCACCGCGTTCAAGGCAGGAAACCGCATCTTGCTGAAAGGGGGCAAGGAGGCATTCCACACCAACACGCTCCTCACCCAACTATGGCACCAGGCACTCTTGCAAAACGGGGTCAACAAGAACCGGGTGGAGTACCTGAGCCTCTCGCACGCCGAGACACAGCAACTCATCAAGGAGAACGACCACCACGTGGACCTGATTATTCCCCGCGGAGGAGAACGATTGATCCAGTTCGTGGAGGAGAACGCTACCGTGCCGGTAATCGTGAGCGGGAGAGGCAATAATTTTCTCTATATCGACGACGATGTCGATTTCGAGATGGCGGTACAGCTGGTACTGAACGGGAAAAAACGGATCAGCGTCTGCAACGCGATCGATAAGGTATTGCTGAACAAGAACCTCGCCGGGCTGGAAGAGAAGGTGAACGAGTTGGTCGGGCAACTCGCGGGGAAAGGGATCGAGGCGTGGGGCAACAAGGAGATTACCGCGCTCTGCGATCAACTCAACGAGGAGAACGACGCCGCCACGCTCTGCGAGGAATACCTCGCCCCGAAGATTTACCTCGCGCTCGTGGAAGAGATGGAGGATGCCATCGACATGATCAATCGTTACTCCGGCGGGCACACGGCGGTGATCGTGACAAACGACAGCGAGAAGGCCGACGAGTTCATGCAGGAGGTGGATTGTGCCGCCGTCTACCACAACGCCTCTTCACGGTTTACCGACGGGGGACAGTTTGGCGTGGGAGCCGAGATCGCCATCAGCACGCAGAAACTCCATTTTCGCGGCCCGCTGGGAGCAGGCGAACTGGTAACAAATAAATGGTTCGTGCATGGCAACGGGCAGATCAGGGAGTGAATGGGACCTGTAAATAGAGAAACAGGGACATCAAAGAGTCGGGGAACACAAATTTAAGGTAAGTAATACAATTGCAGGTAAATAATACAATTGGAAGCAAGTAACACAATTGGAGGCAAGTAGCACCATAAACCCGAGAAACAACGTGAAGTTGGGCAACAAAGACAAAGGAACAGGGATTGCAACATGAAAAAGAAGCTGATTATAAAAATTGGTACATCCACGCTTACCGCGGGTACCAACCGGATTTCGTTTGCCGTGATCGAAAGCTTGGCACGGCAAATCGTGGAATTGAAAAAGGAGTACGACATCGTGATCGTCTCCTCGGGCGCCATTGCCACGGCGCGGCAGTTCGTGGAGATCAACGGCCTTAACAAGCAGGTCGATTCCAAGCAGGCGATGGCGGCCATCGGGCAGACCAAGTTGATGGAATTGTACGACAACATCTTTGCCACGTTCGGGCTCAATATCGCGCAAATATTGCTCACTTACCGCGACTTCGAGAATCCGGTAGCCAACGAGAACACACGCAATACCATCCGCCGCTTGTGGCAGGTGGAGTATATCCCCATCGTGAACGAGAACGACACGGTCTCCATCGAGGAGATCATGCTGGGAGATAACGACAAGCTCTCGGCGCTGGTGGCAGTGATCACCGAGGCCGACCTGTTGGTGCTGGTCTCCGATATCGACGGCATCTTCGACCGCAATCCCCACCTGCATCCCGACGCCCAACTGATCAGCGAGGTGACCGACTTGGAATCGGCGCGCTCGTGCGTGGAGGAGAAAGAGTCCGCGCTGGGCACCGGGGGGATGTCGTCCAAGATACACGCGGCAGAGATATGCATGGAGAACGGGGTGGAGATGTGGATCGTGAACGGGCAACGGCCCAACTACATCATCAACGCGCTCGGCAACCGCATCCCGTTCACCCGGTTTGGCAAGAAAGCGTAAGCCGGAGCCGTCAATAGGCTGAGGCCTCGACAGATCAACCATGAAGCAAACAGATTATTCATTGTTCATTAGAGTTTATATTGAATAAGATTTTAGATATCTGATTATCAGCTATCCTGTTCCTTAATCAATATAATGTCTATTATTAATTTTTAATTAAAAGTGAAACTGGGATTTATAGGATTCGGCAACTTGGCCAGCGCGGTATACCGGGGATTAAAAGGAGAAGAAAACCTGGAGTTCGCGTACATTGATCAAGGCGCCAAAGAGGTAGATGTTCTTTATCTCGGACAGATGGGCGACTTGGTCGCGTTTGCCGACGTGATTTGGCTCACGGTGAAACCGCAAGATCTGCAAGGTATACTGGAGCAGCTGAAAACGCACGATATGAAAGACAAAACCATTGTCTCGCCCGTCGCCGGGAAAACCATCGCGTACATCGAACGGCACCTCGGCAAAAAGCAACGGGTAGTGCGAATTATGCCCAACTTGGCCATGGCATACCGGAAATCGGTGACCGCCTTCGCGACCAACCAGCCGGGCAGCAACGAAGCCATGGAGATATTCGCTTTACTGGAAAAACTGGGAAAGGTGGTAGAGTTAGACGAAAGCGGGTTCGACCTTTTTACCTCTGTCTTCGGGAGCGGCCCCGCCTTTATCTTGGCCTTTATCCAGGTATTCAAAGACAAGATGCAGGAGTTTAACCTTCCCGGCCCGCTGCTTGACGAGCTACTGTTGGAGTTGATGCGGGGCACCACTCACTATTTCGAAGCCAACCGGCAGCAGTATAGCATCGAGGAGCTGGTACGGAACGTCACCAGCAAGGGAGGAACCACCCAAGCGGGATTGGAGTATTTCCGCGAGCACGAGATCGGGAAGCATTTCGAAGGGGTACTTGATGCCGCCCGAAAACGCTCGGAAGAAATGAGTAAGTAAACTCGCGCGAGCAATAAAACAACTAAATACCGCGTGAATGCAACTTGAAAAATAAAAGCGGTAACTAATTCTTCGCTTCTTTCGCTTTAAAGGCGATCGCGTAAAAACGAATCTGCTTGATTACCGAGAGCAATCCGTTGGAGCGGGTGGGCGAAAGATGCTCCGTGAGCCCGATCTCCTTCATGAAACGCAAGTCGGTTTCAATAATCTCGTCCGGGGTGCGCCCGCTAAATACCTTTAATACCAAAGCCAATAACCCTTTCACGATAAGCGCGTCGCTCTCCGCCCGGAAATAAAGCTTCCCATCGCGGTAATCGGTCTGCAGCCACACCCGGCTCTGGCATCCTTGTATGATGTTCTCCGGCGTTTTATATTTCTCATCGAGCGGCTCAAGGGCGTTCCCC
>JBBACU010000151.1:0-5521 GCA_041656815.1 Proteiniphilum sp. | reverse complement strand
ATAGAGCAACAGCCTTCTAAGCTGTGGGTCGTGGGTTCGAATCCCGCTCGGATCACTCTCATATACAAGCAGTTACAAGTAAAAATGTAGCTGCTTTCTTTTTTGTCATGACATGTTTATGACATTAAATTTGTAAACATGATGTAAGTTATCTTTTTTATACGCAATCAAAACCTTAGTTTCTTAAATTTAGTTCTTCTGAAAAATCTTCCAATTTCATATATTGGGGTCTTTAAGGACTATCAAATACATCAATTCTAATTTGTACTTTTATAAAGGTTTCAAGATCAAAAAAAAACTATTTAAAACAACTTAAATAGATAGATTTTTAATTCAAATTTTGAAAATGCTAATACGTTGATAATCAGATTTTATAATTTCTAAACTTGTTAGTTTTTATTTGTTACAATAACTGAATTTTTAATCGAACCTATTTAGCCGGGAACTTGTTTGAAGCCTCAAGAATTAGCTCACTCCAACGACCTGTGGAGATAGGTTTTTGTTCTCTCTTCATCAATTCTAATGCATAGCTTTCAGCTTGCTTGGTTATCCCAATTCTTGCAATTATTGGGTTCTCTTCATTACCTAAATAAATTGTTATATCTATTAATTCATCCATATTACATTTTCTAAATCAGAAAGCACCTTCCATGAGAAGTATTCTTTTTAACACAAAATTAGTAACTACTCAGGTCTCTTCACCCTTTTTCTTTTATTCATGTAAATTGTTCACGTGGTATTATCCATAGGACGCCATGAAATCCTTTTTCCATGCCGCCACGTTCAGGGCAAGGGTCAACGCGGGTAAAGGTTTACCTCCCCTCTTCAAGACGGTGTCCACGATGGAGCGGAAGACGGCGAAGATATCCGCTCCCCGGTCGGAGCGGAACTCGCCCGATACTTTCTGCTTGACTTTTATGTTCCGGATGGCGCGTTCCGAGGCGTTATTGTCGGGCGGCACCCCGGGATCGAACAGGAACGTGAAGATTTCATGCCGGTACTTGATCAACCGTTTTTGCAAGGCGTGCTCCTTCTTGGTCTCATGTTCCACGGGCCGCGACACCAGCTCGTGGAACCTTTGTAGTATCCCGTCCCGTTCCGGGCACCGGTGGTAATCGATGTCCCTCATCCGCTTCTTTAATTCCATGGCCGAGAAGAGAATCTCCCTGACCTGTCCGGCCCACCGGCTCTTGTCCTTCTCCACGAACAGTGCCAGCTCCCGGGTGATGTGCGCCAGGCAAAGCTGGTGGGCCTTGGCCGGGGTCTTGAACTGCGCCCCCAGCGAATCGCTGACGTAAACCGCCCCGGGGAACCCTCCCGGGAAGTTTTCCCTCACCGTGTCATGGCCACGACTCCGGGAGTGCGAGATATAGGTCGCGCCGGCCGTTTGCCATGTCCACGCCCAACGCTTGCGGCCGTTCACACTTAAACCGGTTTCATCTCCCCCGACAACGCCCGAGGCCGCCACCGCGTCCCTTATTCCCGAGTACAGGGGATCCAGCAAGCGGGCGGAACGGTCGAGCATGTTCGCCACGGTACCCTGGCTCATGGTTATGCCGGCGATGCCCTCCAGCAGTTCCGTGAGCCTGGCCATGGGGATGAACTGCCGGGTGCTAAGGTAGCATACCAGCGAGCAGAGGTTGTTGCCGTACTGCACCGGGGCCTTCACCGTGAACGGGAAGGTGCCCTTGTGGCAATAGCCGCAACCGCATCGCGCGCCGTAAGCGCGGTGTTCCGTGACGATCGCCTCGATGGGAGGGATATCCACCACCTGGCGCCTTTCCAGCACCCGGAAATCGGAGGGGCCGAACACTTTACTGCAACCGGGGCAATCCAGGCCGGGGAAGTGATCCCGGACGATATCCGGGGTGGCCGACATCTCCAACGTGCTGCCACGGTGCCCGAGTTGGCCCCCGCTCTTGCGGCCGCTCTTGCCCTTGTTGCCACTCCCGCCCTTGGGATACCTCCCGCCGGTCAAATCCTTTGACGGGGGCAGGGAACTGTTACGGCTCGTTGTAGGCTTCTTCAGGCGTCCAACCTCCTTCTCCAGCGAGACGACCTCCTTTTCCAGCGAGGCAACCTTGGCCTCGAGGGTAACGACCATGGACGCCAGGCTCTCAACCATGGACTGCAGGGACAGGATGATGTCTATCAGCTCATCCTTGTCCTTCGCCTCGAGTTGTTTTCTTGTAAATGCCACCATCTGTTATTTTTTACAAAGGTCCATACTATAAATGAATCGGGGAGCACGTTTCTCTCGAAAGTTATTATCAATCATACAGCGAGTTATCAACAAAAACGAAAATAATAATGACATTTGTTTTTTTAAGCCCCCGTGAGCGCGATAAATGAAATCAAAGCCACTTTTTCAGGATCGTCACGAGGAAATCGAGTTAACGAGCAGAAAAATAAAACTCGAATCGAGACCTGAGTAGTTACTTTATGTTAAAAAAAAATGATTTTTTCTGTCCTTTTTTTTGTTATTATAAAAACTCAATGTACCTTTGATGCTCCATTACTAGTGTAATATCTATAGTGGTTTGAATTACAGTATGTTGAAATCGAGTTGGTGCGGTCTGGTTGATAAAATCCGGGGGGAATGGATTTTATCGCTCAAAATCCTCTTTCTATACCTTTATCCCAACGTCCCAAAAACGAAGCAATGTGTCCATATAATGCAATTGTCGTGAGGAATGCATCAACGCCTTCACGAGGTGCCAAATTGGAGGGATCACGAAAAATGAAACAGTATATAATACAATAAAAATGAGAGAAATAATTCTTTTGTTCCTGTCCGTGGTATTAATAGGAGGCAACCTGTTTTTAACAGGATGCGAAGTAGACTATTACCAAGAACCAGAGCCCACCGAGGGCAGCGGGTCGTCACTTTTTGGAGACGACGTGTCCGTCCCTGCCGGTTTTGATTGGTCCACGACCCGTTCGGTAGACGTGAGCGTGCAGGTAGATGATCAATATAACGGCTCCTATTACTACACGGTGGAATTGTTCGACGCGAATCCCCTTTTTGATGAAAACGCTAATTTGGTGGGAAAGGGTGTTGCTAAAAAAAACAGTAACTTCACGGCCAGGGTAGCACTCCCTACCGCGGTAGAGACTCTCTACGTGCAACAAACTAACCCGACGGGAGGAAAAACGATTGCTGCTATCGATGCTGTTTCTCCCTTGCTCGATTACCGGTTTACAACGGTCACGGCAACTACTCGGTCGGCTACCGCCGGGGAGAATGGGCTGGTCGGTGAAAGCTATTCAACACGTGCAGCCACGGATCAATACACCCTTCCGTCGGCTTACACGAGAATCACCCAAACCAGTGGTCGTTTAGAGCTCGATTTATCAAAAGGGCCTTACTTGATTGACGGGGATTTCTCGGGAACATTTAATGTATGGGGAGCAGGCGACCTCTACATTACCGGTACGGTTGAAATCAGCGGCGGCTTTCAAATCCCGGCTAACAGTAAATTGATTGTGTTACAGGGTGGATCCTTGAAAACAAGTGGAACGGGTGGTCTTATTGTTTCAAATAAAGCTGTGTTTTACAATAACGGGAATGTCCGTTTCGAAGGGCAGAATGGGACGTTAAAGGGAAACCAGGCGGCTACTATTGTCAATGACGGTGGTCTGTATGTCCAAAAAGGCGTGGAAATTACAAGCAATGCTGGAAGCTTGACCAACAACGGGACTCTTGAGGTAGCTGGTGACGTGAAAAGCAGTAATCAAGGTAAAATTGTCAATATCGGTTCAATGGAGGCTCAATCCCTAACATTAGACAATGGTGTTTTTGAAAACAACGGTATCGCTTTTATAAAAGGTCACACACAAGCCACTAATAATAACGTGATACTAACCAATAATAATAACTTCACAACAAATACAATGTACGTTTCAAGTTCCGCGACAGTGCGCAATAACTGTCACTTGGTTGTGGAGAACAACTTGGAATTAACCGAAGCGAAACTATTCATCGGCGACGGCGGTTTGCTGACCACCGCGAACCTTTCAATGAATAATACCCGCGTAGAGCTGGGCAGTGCGTCGATGATGCATGTAACCACCTTAGCCACGTATAATTATAATCGCGGCGGGGGCGGCCACGGTTTTTATGGAACGGGAAGTAATAAAGCATTGTTGAAGATAGCTAAAGCCGTACCAGAAAGTAACAGTTATCCGATAATCCACTACCAGGGTAACTTGGAAATCGAGAGTTACGATCATCCGAACGAGAACGTGGATGCGTCGAACAAACGTTGGACCCAAGAGGGAGTCACGTGGGCCGGAGAAGGGGGTTCTTCTCTCGTTATCCCCGGTACCGAATGCAACGACGGTGGAAATAACGCCACCCCTGTTGGTGCCCCGCAGAACCCGGTATTCCCGATAATTTACACCGGTTCGTCGCTTACCTACATGTTCGAGGATAACTGGCCTTACTTGGGTGACTACGATATGAACGACGTGGTGTTGGATATGAAGCCTACCTATACGCTCGATGCCCAGAATAAAGTGACAACGTTGAAGTTGGCCTTGGAATTACGGGCGGTGGGTGCGACCAAACGGTTGGCAGTAGGCCTTCAATTAGACGGTATTGCCAAAGGGGAGGTTGCCAACGTGACCAGAAGCAGCACGCGGGGCATTAACGGGAACGTCTTCTCACAGGAGAGCGGGCTCGAGACGGGACAAACGTACGCGGTAATTCCTGTTTTCGATGATGCACACCAAGCCTTGGGACTTTCCTCGCCAAAAATAGTGAATACAACAGCCGGTTTGTTTAACGATGTTACATCGGTAGACCTTGCCATTCATTTTGTCTCCCCGTTAAACGTCTCCAGCGTAACGGTCGATAAATTTAATCTTTTCTTGGTAAACGGGGGGTACAGCGCTAAAAGACAAGAGATTCATATGGCCGGATTTCAACCCACCGATAAGGCAGATAAAAGTAAATTTGGTCATGCCGAAGATAATTCTACCGCGACGACACCCTACGTTTCCAAGAACAACATGATTTGGGGATTGGCAATACCCGGTCCTGCTAAATATCCCAAAGAGTGGACGTCAATAAGCAACGCTTACACCTATTTGGAAGGGTGGGCAACCAGTGCCGGGGCTGATAATAAAGATTGGTATAAATACCCTGACGAGGGCAAAATATTTGGCAACTAATGGAAACTGCAGTTGGTATAGAAAAAAAGAGGAATAGAATAGACTCTTATGTTGAAAGTAGGATGAAAAAGCAAATCCTGATACTTGACGATAAGGTTTCTATCGCGAAGGTTATCTCTGTTTATCTCTCGAACGAGTATGATATAACGCACTTCGATACACCGGTCAAAGGAATGAAGTGGTTGTACGACGGGAATATTCCTGATTTGATCATACTGGATATTCACATGCCCGAGATGAGCGGAGATGAATTCCTTCGTTATATCAAGAGAAACGGCCTGTTCAAGGATATACCCGTTATCGTTCTTTCGGGAGAAGAGAGCAGCGATATACGTGTTCGAATGCT
>JBBACU010000150.1:0-5583 GCA_041656815.1 Proteiniphilum sp. | reverse complement strand
GAGCAGAGCCAAGCTTGCTTGAGCTATGCCATGGCGTGCGAATATCTAATTATAATGAACTCGCTTTTATCATGTACTTGTTTGATAATGATTATCATGCTCGTTTCATAAGATAACACCAAACGGTTTTTTTCACCTTTCCGCGGCAAATTAAACGGTTTTTTCGCCGTGTCGAGCAATTTTCATGAAGAATAACCCGTAAATTCGCGACAATTCTCGCAGCCCAGCGAAAAGATAGACGATGGAGAAAAGACAGACAATGGAACAACCAAAAAAAGACAAGAAAAAGCGACAAAAAAGCATAGGTTGGATTATCGGTATCCTGTTGGCCCTCGTGCTGGCGGCCGGCTTTTATATCTACAGCATGATCTTCCGTCCTTTTTCATTGCCCGAAACCGTGTATATTTATATTGACCAAGGGCAGGAGTATGAACAGGTGATGGAACAATTGAAAGAAAAAACCGGACTTCCTTCGGAAAAGGTGTTTCGCTTGCTGGCAGACCGGATGAATTTACCCAACACGGTGAAAACAGGGAGGTACGCCATCGAGGACGGGATGACGATGCCCGAGGTAATCCGTCGACTGCGATCGGGACAACAGGCACCGGTAAACCTTACGTTCAATAACACGCGCACCTTGGAAAATCTTGCCGGGCGAGTTTCGCGGCAGTTGATGATGGACAGCCTGTCGCTGCTGAACAGTCTCCATGAAAATGCCCGGGACGAAACGTTCGGCTTCGACGAGGAGAGGTTTCCCGTGCTATTTATCCCAAACACCTACGAGGTCTATTGGAACACGAGCATCGACGACCTGCTTAGCCGAATGAAACGGGAGTACGATGCCTTCTGGAACGAATCGAGAAAAGAAAAAGCCAAAAGAATCGGCTTGTCACCCGTGGAAGTTTCTATCCTTGCATCCATCGTGGAGGAAGAAGCCACCTACGCGGACGAGTATCCCATCGTGGCGGGGCTCTACCTCAACCGGTTAAACAGGGGAATGCGCTTGGAGGCCGACCCGACGGTAAAATTCGCCGTCGGCGATTTCACCCTGCGCCGCATCTTGTACCGTCACCTGGAGGTGGAGTCGCCTTACAACACCTACAAGAACAGCGGCCTGCCCCCCGGCCCGATCCGTATTCCTTCCATTCAGGCGATTGAAGGAGTGTTGTCCCCCCAGCAGCACGACTATCTTTTCATGTGCGCGAAGGAAGACCTTTCCGGACGGCACAACTTTGCCATCACCCACGCTGAACACGCACGCAACGCGGCAGCCTACCAGCGGGCATTGAATGAACGAGGAATTTTTTAAAACTCGATTTCATCGGGGTGCATCCCGGTGCGACCCTCCCTGTCGAGGGCATCCACCCGTTTTATTTCCTCGTCGGTAAGCCGGAAATCAAACACTTGGAAGTTTTCAAGCTGCCGGTCGGGATGAGACGACTTGGGAATAGCAATCACTCCTTTTTCCAAATGCCACCTCAGAACCACCTGCGCGGGTGATTTTCCATATTTTTCCCCGATATCCGCAAGCACCTCCTCGTTCAACAAAGGAATCTTATTACTTCCCAAGGGGCTCCATGCTTGTACGGCGATATTTCTTCGATTACAATAATCACGCAACTCCTCTTGCGCGAGGTAGGGGTGCAATTCTACTTGGTTCACCACCGGCATGATGGTAGCCTCGCGTAGCGCCTCCTCCATATGATGGATATGGTGGTTGCTGAGGCCGATGGCTCGCGTCTTTCCTGAATGGTGAATTTTTTCCATCTGCTTCCACGTGGCTTGCAGTTTTCCTTTCACGGGCCAGTGCACCAAGTAGAGATCCAAGTAGTCGAGCCCCAGGTTCCGCAGGCTTGTCTCGAATGCTCCTCCTACATTCCCCGAGAGCACGTCGCTCCCCCACAGCTTCGTGGTCACGAACACTTCATCCCTCGGGATCCCGCTTTCGCGGATAGCCTTGCCCACCGGACGCTCGTTGCGATACAAGGTAGCCGTGTCGATATGCCGGTAACCTATGTCCAACGCCGAACGAATGGCACGGTAGACCTCCTCGTCGGAATGGCCTATTTTGTAGGTGCCTAATCCCAGTTCCGGGATTTCAATCCCGTTATTTAACACAACACGCGCGTTCATTTTTTATTTTTTAATCGTTTTTTCACCTCTTCCTTGTCTTGGTGGATACGTGCAACCAAGGCCTCCATCGTGTCAAACTTTTCATCGGCACGTATGAAATCAATAAATTCTACCGTCATCGACTGGTTATACAGGTCGGCATCAAAGTCAAAAAGATTCACCTCCACGCTTATCTCGCTGTCTTCGTGAAGCGTGGGCCGGGTGCCAATGTAGAGCATACCGGGATACACCACGTCACGCAAGTGCACCAGCACGGCATACACACCAAGCGCTGGTACCACCTTATAGCGCTCCCAAACCCGCATGTTCGCGGTAGGATACCCGATGGTACGCCCCACTTGGTACCCTTCCACGATTTTTCCGGAAAGGGTATAATTATAGGAAAGCAGGAGATTGGCTTCTTTTATTCTGCCCTCCTTCAATAACCGTCGGACACGTGAAGAACTCGCGTGCTGGTCGCTGCCGTACCGAAACTCGGTAGCCAAAAGCACGTTCATTCCTATTGCTTCCCCGTACTGCCTGTATTCGGCATATCCCTCTTCCCGGTTGTGGCCGAAACGATGGTCATACCCCACGAGAAGCGTGTCGACACCTATTTTTTCCCGAAGCACCTGCCGTATGAACTCGTCGGCAGAGAGCTGGGACAACTCCACGGTGAAAGGAAGACTGATACAATAGTCTATACCGGTAGATTCTAACAGGGCTACTTTCTCGTCAAAGCCACTAAGCAAAGAGGGTTGGTAGTCTGCTTGCAACACCTTACGGGGATGCACCGGGAAAGTAATCACCGCGGATGGCAGGTTCCGTTGCCGGGCTTCCCTCTTTACCTGCTCGATAAGATGCCGGTGTCCCACGTGTACACCGTCGAAAAAGCCAACGGTAGCCACGAATGACTTGTCTGTCACCTCCTTTTCTACCGCTAAATCAATGAGTTTCAAAATCGAATGCGTTAGTTGTTAATCCATGTGTTGGTTATAAAACGATTTTACCGATCCTTTGTTTAAAAAGTCGCGGTTATATTTCTCCACAGCTCGGTCTCAAATTAGCATTTTCTCTTGAAATAAGCGGATTCAACTCCAAAAACGCTTCATTTTATCACTTTTTAATTATCTTTGCGTCATATAAAAACGTTTCCAAAAACATAATCCTTTAAAAAACAACCGATGCAATTTAAAATTATTTTATTATTTACAGCGTGTATGATGGCATTAACAACTGCCTGCACCGGTGAGGCTAAACACAACACCCTCACCCAACAGGAAATCGCCGAAGGTTGGGAACTTCTGTTCGACGGAGAAACTCTTAACGGCTGGCGCGACTACAATGGTGAAGAACTAACGGCTCCATGGTTTGCCCAAGATGGCATGATCCAGGCCAAGGGAGAAGGTGCCGACGAGCATGGATACATCGTGACCGAGAAAGTGTACGAGAACTTTGAGTTGACTTGGGAATGGAGAATCGCGGACGGTGGAAATAGCGGGGTACTATACCACGTGGTGGAACACCCCAAGTTTGCCGTCCCCTACGTGACCGGGCCGGAGTACCAGCTCATCGATGACATGGGCTTCCCGGAACCACTGGAAGATTGGCAAAAAACGGGAGCCGACTACGCGATGCACACCACCGATCCCGAGAAAACACTGATCAAGCCCGCGGGAGAATGGAACACCTCGAAGATCGTTTTCGACAATGGACACGTGGAGCACTGGCTCAATGGAGAAAAGGTGATCGAGTTTGAAGCATGGACGGAAGATTGGTTCGAGCGTAAGAATAGCGGGAAGTGGGAAAACGCTCCCGAATACGGGTTAGCCCCCAAGGGGGTAATCTGCTTGCAAGACCATGGCTCTGCCGCGTGGTTCCGCAACGTGAAGATCAAGGAACTGCCTCGTGAGACCAAGAAAGTAACCCTTTTCAACGGGGAAGACCTTCACGGGTGGGAAGTGTACGGCACCGAGAAATGGTACGTGGAAAACGGGCTGCTGGTATGCGAAAGCGGACCGGACAAGCAGTATGGCTACCTGGCTACCCGCGAATACTACAATGACTTTGACCTCACGGTGGAGTTTAAACAGGAAGCGGACGGCAACTCGGGCGTGTTCTTCCGGTCATTCATTGAACCGGGAGCCATCGTGAACGGGTGGCAAGTAGAAGTAGCCCCCAAAGGAAACGACACCGGTGGCATCTACGAGTCCTACGGACGCGGATGGCTGGTGCAAATCCCCGATGAAAAAGAAGAGATACTGGTAGAGGGCGACTGGAATACCCTGCGTGTCCGGGTGGAAGGCGATAACGTGAAAACGTGGCTCAACGGCGAAGAGATGGTAGACATTACCGATGAGATCATCGGACGGGCACAAGGACGAATTGCCCTCCAAATACACGACGGGGGCGGCATCCGGGTTCTCTGGAGAAACTTGGAACTCGAGACACTCTAACCGTTCTGCCGTTTCTGTTCTCGCGGAAAATCACCCCTCGCGGAAAGCCTCACGAGAATAAGACAAGCAAATCACGAGAAAGCCCCGGTTCCCTATCCGGGGCTTTCTTATGCCATGAAATCACTTCTTCGCGAGAACATTCTGACTCGCAACCAACAGATAGTCAAATATCTTTCGCGAAAACACGACAATTTCTATCTTTGGCACTGTTTTTGTTCAATATTACACGAAAAGAGAAGGTTGTCTCCTTTTTGGAGCCTTTGTAAAGAAAAAACAACCTATCTTTGTATTCAACTGTCCGGTTAAAAAAACTGCTTGCCGATGTTATCTAGCAGGCAGGACCTATGGGGGCTACTTACCGATTCACAGAAAGGTCCCGGACTACCGATAGTATAAAACGAGGTAAAATTGAGAATGATAGAAGAAAACGAGTTCTTACAACGTATCGTCGAAGGAATTCAAGAAAAAAAAGGCAAGAACATCAGTGCCATCGAATTAAAGGGTATGTCGGGTGCCGTCTGCGATTACTTCGTGATTTGCGAAGGCAGCACACCCACCCAAGTTTCGGCAGTGGCTGAATCCATAGAAAAAACCGTTGCATCCACGATGGGCGAGCGCCCGCTCCGTGTTCACGGGCAACAACACGCCGAATGGATTGGCATGGATTACGGGAACGTGATCGTCCATATTTTCCTGCCCGAACGGAGAAGCTTTTACAACATCGACCACCTCTGGGAAGACGCCCGTTCCACGATAGTCCCGGACATCGATTAAAAACATATTCCTCGAAAAGTTGTTACAAAGCAATGATTGATTAAATCATAGGCAATACAACGCATCATATCAACATTCAGACAAGGAAGGCATCACACAAATGAGCAATACAAATAAAAGCAAGAAACAAGACAAGCAACCCACCTTACGCCCCAAACTGGGCGGGACTCCCAATCCCAAAAAACCGTTCAACCCCTATTGGGTATATGCCATCGTACTGGCTATCCTGATGGGGATGTGG
>JBBACU010000149.1:0-5611 GCA_041656815.1 Proteiniphilum sp. | reverse complement strand
GGGTTCCCATATTATGGTAAACCGATGCGTTGCCGCCAAGCGCTTCTTTCGAGCGAGCGGAACCGTAGAGTTCTTCTGCCTGCTGTAAATAGTACGCGGTGGAGTCATAGTCTGCCTTCACCTGGAAGTAACAAGCAGCCAGGGAACGGTACCCGTTCGCCAGTTGCAGCGGGTCTCCCTCTGCTTCCGCGATAACAACAGCTCTCCGGGCAATTTCAAACGCTTTCGCGGGATGGCTGTATAAATAGCTTCTGCCTGCCTCTAACACCGACTGCACATCCACCTTCCCTCTTTTATCGGTATGTACCCGCACGAGCGAATCCACGTCTCGTGAAAACAGGTCACCCGTCAAAACGGGTACTCCCCCTAAAAAAACAGCGATGAGCAATATTTTATTGAATACCATAGAGCGATACAATTAACGAATCAGGCTTGTCCTGTTATCACTTAACGAAATAATACGCCAAAAGTTAGTTATGGGAGCGCGATTATACCTCTTCCTATTTTTAGAAATTTTGAACAAGGAAGCACTTCTTTTCTCTACCGGTACAAAAGTAGCGAGGATACCCTTATTGAAAAAACCCCTTTTTGGGGGTATTTCCGGCTTTTGCCCGGTTGTAATTTTGCATTGGTAACGACAAACAAAAACAGGTTAAACATTTTATTCATATTCTAACAATGATCACAGCAATGAAAAAGTATCTACAATTTATGGTTTGGGCAACGGCGATTGCCCTGGTACCGGTATCCTGCGAAAAGGTGGAACTACCGGAAGAGGAAGAGCCTGAATTCTGTAACGTGGTGGAGGTGACGGAAGCTATCACCTCTCCCACCGTTTGGACGGAGGGCAACGTGTATGTAATTAGCGGCCGGAATATCTCGGTACGATCAGTTTTGACCATCGAACCGGGCGTACGGGTGAAGTTGAAAGACGCCCGCATCGATGTGATTGATGGCAAGATACTGGCCGAGGGAACTCCCCAGAAACGAATCGTGTTCACTTCGCTGGCCGATGACCGCTATTGCGGGGACAGCAATGGCGACGGGAACGCCACCCAGCCGGAGAAAGGGGACTGGCGGGGCATCAACCTCCAAGGGGGTACCGGACACCTGTTCAAGTACGTGGATATCTTTTACTCGGGGCAAAACAGCGGTGGATTTTATAACGCGGTGAAAATAGGAACCAGTTCCTTTGAATTCGACCATTGCCGCATCGCGCATACCTTCTATAACCCGGCAGCATCCTTCGAGAACTCCGCGGCGTTTCACGGCGGCTCATCCATGGTAGACCCTGCTTCGGCCAAGTTCACGAACAACGCGTTGTACGACAACGGAAGGCCCTTGTACACCGACGTCTACTACACCGTGAACCCCAGCAACACGTTCCATAATCCCGAGAACCCGTCACAAAAGAACAGCCACAACGGGATTGCCCTATACTACAGGGGTGGCGCGCAACAGATGACCGTGAACTGGAACATCTCCGAAGTGCCCTATATCGTGGACGACTGGTTGCAGGTTTACAACTCCGGCACCATTAATATCGGGCAAAACGTGGTGGTGAAATTCAAACGTTCCAGTGCCGGGATCCAACGGAACGCGCTCCAAAACGTGAACCTGCACGCGACAGCCACACTCACTTCGTATAAAGACGATGAAGTGGGCGGGGATACCAACGGCGACGGAAACGCGACCACTCCCGTGAAAGGGGACTGGCTGGGATTTTATAGCCGGGTTACCGGGAATCCTTATTACGAGGCGGGGCCTAATATCCGGTACGCGGCTAACCCGTGAGTTCCCATTTATAACTAAATATTTCTACTTTCACTATTTAGTGACCCGTTAGCGACCTATAGGCTATCTGATAAATAACTCGCTGCGCTCGAACAGCTTATCAGATCACGCCTATTACATCGAACGGGTACCCCACCAAACAGCTATAGGTCTTATATTTAGTTATACAATTTGTAATTCAATATCAGAAATTAATATAGTGAGAAATTAACAGCAAGAAATCAATAATTTAAAAATCAACAGCAAAATGAAAAAGATGATGTTTTTGACCGTGATGGCACTGGTAGCGTTTTCTACCGCGTATGGGCAGCAGTTTCAAGTGGGCTCCAATGCCGTGAACGTGGGGGTCGGATTCGGGACCGCGTTAAGCGGGTTAGGCACGGGCCGCCCGGCCATCAGTGCCTCGTACGAGCACGGGTTATGGGAAGCCGGGCCCGGCGTGATCGCCTTGGGCGCGTACGCGGGAATCACCGGGTACACCTACAAGTCGGCAGGATACACCCAGAAATGGAATTACACGGTAATAGGAGCTCGTGGAACCTATCATTACAGCGGGTTTACCTCGGTCCCCCAACTGGACCCATATGGTGGGTTGATGCTGGGATATAATATTGTCTCTTACTCCGCCACGGGCGACTACACGGGACCCAATGCCTACGGGAGCGGGTTGGGCTTCTCCCTCTTCCTTGGCAGCCGGTGGTTCTTTAGCGACAACCTCGCCGCATTCGCCGAGTTGGGTTATGGCGTCTCCATCCTCAACGCGGGGATATCGCTTAAATTTTAAATTAATCACATTGGCACATTAATCACATTGTCACATTAATCACATTGGCACATTAATCACATTGGCACATTAATCACATTGGCACATTAGTCACATTGGCACATTAATTCACGGTGATAAAAGAACGTTCGAAACGAGCGTTCTTTTTTTAATTTTAATGATTTCTCTTCGAATGAACGCGCTTACTATAAAAAATTTTTATCTTTGCATCGGAACGTAAAATGAAAAAAGCGATATCCATATCGTTCTTGGTAGTGGCAACATTGATCCTGTTTACTCTAACCATTATCCCTCACCACCATCACGAGGGACGGCCCTGTTTTTGGACAGAACACCACGAAAAAGGAGAGACAACATCCAACGAACATACCGGATATCCTATCACTCCAGACGCCGGTCACAATCCTTCATCCTGTTGCGCCGGTACTACCTATACCGCTTCAACAGTAGATCAACGCACGAAAGAACATATCGCCTTTTGGAGCAGCAAAGAGAATGATTGCCCGGGGTCGTACCTCTCCCCATTCTCTTTTACTACCACGAACCATACCGTTATCAGCTCCTTGTTCTCCACTTCAACCTTCGAGCACCGGGAGTACCCGATACTCTTTTACCAATCCGCGGAACTAACCCGCCTCAACGGTTTACGCGCCCCTCCCTCGTTCTCGTAACTCCCTCCCTGTTTTCACGACTATAGACGGTTTGATTGTTCACCCGCGTAAGACAAGAGTCTTATCGCTACCTCCCTGTTTTCATGACCATAGGAGGTTTAACTTTTCACCCGAAGTGTATCAACCCCTATTCATCCTTAACCATTTAATAATGAAATCGAAATGATTCAAAAAATTATCCTGTTCACGATAGCAGCAGTGTTATTTACCGGTTGCCACACGGGACACGAGAAAACGCGCTCGGCCGGGGAAGCAACACACGATCACGACAATCACGGTTCACATGACCATAACCACGATCACGACGATCACGGTTCGCATGACCATGACCACGAGCATACCGATGCCATCTCCTTCACGAAAGAGCAAGCCGAACAAATCGGACTAACTACCGTAACCATGGCCTTGGGAACGTTTCATCAAGTGATCAAGACCAGCGGGCACGTGCAGGCCGCGCAAGGCGACGAAGCCACGGTGGTGGCCACGGCCGACGGTACCGTCTCGTTCGTGAACCCTTCTATATCGGAAGGCATTCCCGTGAGAGCGGGCGAAGCCATCGTCACCATCACCGCGAAGCATCTCCAGAATGGTGACCCAGCGACAAAAGCAAGGATAGAGTTCGAAACCGCGCGAAGGGAATATCAACGAGCGGAGACCCTCGTGGAAGACCAGATCATCTCCGCGAAAGAGTTTGAGCAGGCACGGCTGCGCTACGAGACCGCCCGGGCGGCACACGAAGCCCTCGCCTCGGACATGACCGCCGACGGCGTGAAGGTGAGCTCCCCCATAAGTGGTTACATCGTGGAACGACTGGTGGGCCAAGGGGAGTTCGTGTCGGTGGGTCAACCCATCGCCACGGTTTCCCGGAACGGGCGGCTCCAACTGAGGGCTGAGGTGCCGGAGAAATATTACAAGGACCTGAGAAGCGTCACCGGTGCCAACTTCAAGACCGCGTACAACGACAAGGTGTACCAACTCTCCGAACTAAACGGTCGCTTGGTATCGTACGGCAGAACCTCGGGCGAGTCGTTCTACCTGCCCGTCACCTTTGAATTCGAGAACCGGGGCGATATCGTGCCGGGATCCTACGCCGAAGTCTACTTGCTATCCACGCCCCGCGACAACACGTTAACGGTTCCCTTACCGTCGGTAACCGAGGAGCAAGGACTCTACTTCGTCTACTTGCAACTGGACGAGGAGCACTATAAAAAACAGGAAGTAGAGCTGGGACAGGGCGACGGACACCAGGTAGAGATACTTTCGGGATTGAAGGAGGGCGACCAGGTGGTGACACGAGGAGTATACCAGGTGAAGCTGGCCGCTCTCGGCTCTTCCATACCGGAGGGACACGGGCACAGTCATTAACCGGTAAAGGAGAAACAGCATGCTAAACAAGATCATACGCTTTTCGCTGAACAACCGGATGGTGATTCTCGTCGCCTCGGTGTTACTGATACTGGCCGGGACCTATACCGCGGCCAACATGGAGATCGATGTGTTCCCCGATCTCAACGCGCCCACGGTGGTAGTGATGACCGAAGCCTTGGGAATGGCCCCCGAAGAGGTGGAACAATTAGTAACGTTCCCCATCGAGACCGCCTTGAACGGGGCAACCGACGTGCGCCGGGTACGCTCATCGTCCACTACCGGCTTCTCGGTTGTATGGGTGGAGTTCGACTGGGGCACCGATATCTATATAGCCCGGCAGGTGGTGTCCGAAAAACTGGTTGCCGTGAAAGAGATGCTCCCTTCCAACGCGGGGAATCCCACGTTAGGCCCGCAGACATCCATCCTGGGCGAGTTGATGATTATCGGGCTTACCTCCGACAGCACCTCGTTGCAGGAGTTGCGCACTTTGGCTGACTGGACGATACGTCCCCGCCTTCTCTCCACCGGTGGGGTAGCACAGGTATCGGTGATGGGAGGAGAAATCAAGGAGTACCAGATCCTGCTGGATCCGGGAAAGATGATGCACTATAACGTGGGACTGAACGAGGTAATCGCAGCCACCCACGAGATGAACCGGAACGCCACCGGAGGGGCGCTCTATGAATACGGGAACGAGTACATCGTGCGAGGCATCCTCTCCACGAACGAAGCCGAAAAATTAGGCAAGGCCGTGGTCAAGATGAACGGCGACATCCCCATCCTGCTCGAAGCAGTGGCGGAGGTGAAAATCGGGGATAAGTCGCCCAAGCTCGGCGTGGCCGCGAACGATGGCAAACCGGCGGTCTTGCTCACCGTCACCAAACAACCGACGACCAACACGATGGAACTGACAGAGGTACTGGACCGGTCGATTACCGAGCTTCAACAAACGCTTCCTGCCGACGTGAACGTGACGACCGATATATTTCGTCAA
>JBBACU010000148.1:0-5672 GCA_041656815.1 Proteiniphilum sp. | reverse complement strand
CAACCGCACCCTTCTCCCGAAAGGCGCCTTGCTAGGATAACAGGCAGATCAACTCCTGTCAACCGTTTTTCTCACAGTTACAAAAAAATTCCAAAATACTTGCGTTTGGCCCTGTAAGCACGGCAGATCCGTACTTCACCGCAAAAGACAAAAGACACATTAACAGAAATTCGAATCAAATCGATCCCTATTCAAACACCCTTCACCATTCACCCCAAACTCGGGCGTATCGTCATAGATCTCCTCAACTGTCCCTGCCATTGTGGTATCCTTTTCCTTGTAAATTATTCCATACCAATCTATATGGGAAGGAACCAGCGACGTGTATACCATACTCAACAAAAAACAACTCAACCCCGATACCGTCCAACTCGATATACTCGCCCCGAAGATCGCCGAAAAGGCACTGCCGGGGCAATTTATTATCTTTCGAGTCGACGAGGAAGGCGAACGTGTCCCCCTTACCATCGCGGGCAGCGACAAAGAAACAGGCGCCGTACGCATCATCTTCCAAACCGTAGGCAAATCCACCCTGCGCTTAGGCGACAAAAACCCCGGCGACCGCATCGCAAGCTTCGTCGGCCCCCTGGGCCAACCCTCCGAGCTTGACGAATACAAGGGTCAACGCGTCGCCGTCATCGGCGGCGGACTCGGTGCCGCCATCGCCTATCCGCAAGCCGCCTACCTCCATGAAATCGGGGCGAAAGTGGACATCATCGCGGGCTTTAGGACAAAAGAACTCATCATCTTGGAAGACGAGATGAAAGCCCAAAGCGAAAACTACTACCTCATCACGGATGACGGTACATCCGGACGCAAAGGCTTTGTCACAAACGTATTAGAGGACCTCATCCAAGAAGGTAACGAATACGACCTTGTCCTTGCCATCGGGCCGCTTGTCATGATGCGCGCGGTCGCCAACCTCACCCGACCCTACGGGCTCAAAACCATCGTCAGCATGAATACCATTATGGTGGACGGCACGGGCATGTGCGGCTGCTGCCGCCTCACGGTCGGAGATGAAGTCAAATTCTCCTGCGTGGACGGCCCCGACTTTGATGCCCACCAGGTAGACTTCAACGAAGCCCTAAGGCGCTCGGTGACCTACCGCGAACAAGAAAACCACGACCGCGAAGAAGAAATGAAACTGCACCGCTGCCGCGTCACCGGGGAGGTACGCCATGGATAAGAAAAAACCTAATATGTCTCCTGTCAAGGTCCCCATGCCCGAGCAGACGCCGGACATCCGTAATCGAAACTACGACGAAGTCGCCCTGGGCTACACCCTGGACATGGCCATCGAAGAAGCTACACGTTGTTTACACTGCAAACACCGCCCCTGCGTCGACGGCTGCCCTGTGAATGTCCAGATCCCCGACTTCATCGAGAAAATCGTGAACGGTGAAATCGAAGGCGCCTACCAGACGATCATTGAAACCAACAGCCTCCCCGCCGTCTGCGGACGTGTCTGCCCCCAAGAGAACCAATGCGAACTCGTCTGCGTGCGCGGCATCAAGGGGGAGCCCGTCGGCATCGGTCGCCTTGAGCGCTTCGCCGCCGACTGGCACTTCGAGCATATGGAAAAGCAGCCTGAAAAATCGGCCTCTAACGGCCATAAAGTGGCCATCGTCGGCTCCGGTCCCGCTGGGCTCTCCTGCGCAGGCGACCTGGCCCGTTTAGGCTATGACGTCACCGTCTACGAATCATTGCATGTCGCGGGCGGCGTCCTCATGTACGGGATCCCCGAATTTCGTCTCCCGAAGTCCTTGGTACAGACAGAAATCGACCAGTTAAAAGCACTGGGGGTCAAGATCCTCACGGATCATGTCATCGGGCGCATCATGACCCTGGATGAGTTACTAGAAGAAGAAGGCTATGAAGCCGTCTTCATCGGCAGCGGCGCGGGACTTCCCGGCTTCATGCACATCCCCGGCGAAAACATGAACCAGGTGTACTCCGCCAATGAATTCCTCACCCGCGTGAACCTCATGCAGGCCTGGCGCTGGCCCGAGTCAGCCACCCCGATCAACATCGGGAAAAAAGTAGCGGTCATCGGCGGGGGCAACGTCGCCATGGACTCCGCGCGCTCCGCCATGCGCTTAGGGGCTGAGAAAGTCTCCATTGTCTACCGGCGCTCGGAAGAAGAACTGCCCGCCCGAAAAGAAGAAGCCCACCACGCAAAAGAAGAGGGCATTGAGTTCCTCATGTTGAACAACCCTGTGGAGATCCTGGGCGATGAGCAGGGCAACGTCACGGGCATGCGAATCATCAAGATGGAATTGGGAGAACCCGACCAATCAGGGAGAAGGCGTCCGCATCCTATTCCTAATAGTGAATACGACATCGAGGTCGACACCGTCATTGTGGCCATCGGTCAGTCACCGAACCCCTTGTTGCGTCAGACCACCCCTGACTTAAAAAGTGAGAGCTGGGGCGGGATCATCACGGATGAAAAACTCTTGACCTCCAAAGCCAAGGTATGGGCCGGGGGCGACGCCGTCACAGGCGCGGCCACCGTCATCCAGGCCATGGGCGCCGGAAAGACGGCCGCGGCCTCCATCCATGCGTATTTAACGGAAGTATAGAATTTATGCGCGGTAAAGCGCCGCGCCGATTGCTGTGGCATACTCGGCCTGTTCAGGCACCACAATATCAATTGAATACAAATCAGAAAAACCACGGAGCACCTCGTGTCCTTTTGAAAGGACCGCGAGGTTGCCCGTGAAGACAATCTTGTCGACCTCTTCAAGCCGGGCTGAAAGCACGGCGTCTGTCCCCACTGACTGAAACACTAAGTTGATAATGCCGCAAGCTAAATCAGACGCGGTCGCGCGGTCACCGACACGTCCGAAGTTCGAGGCGGTCGTGTCCTCTGACAAACCGGGGATGTCATAGCGTGAGATATCCCCGATGGAAAGATCCACATGTCTCAAATTTCCGCCTTCGGCCATCTCCCCGATCGTTTCAAAATCCCGGACATTCAAGATCACCTGGGCCAGGCCCAACAGGGTGCCGCCTCCGACCCCCGACCCGATAATATGGCGGATCTCATGTGGGTCGGCATAGACAATGGAAGTCCCTGTCCCCATGCTGACCACTATGGCGCGTTCGACGCCGGCAGTATAAAGGCCGCCTAAGCCCACCGCGTCAAACTCGGGGACGATACGTGTCTCACGCTTTAAAAGCTGGCCGTCCAAATAGGACGCGCCCACCCCTGTGGCGTGAATGGAGGTCACTTCTTCTAACTGGAGATTGTTAATCGATAAAAATTTACCCAGGGCGCCGTAGGCTGAGGCTACCGGGTCGTCGGCCTGCACACGTGCCCGTAGGAGCGGCTCACCCTCTTGAAATCCAATGATCTTCGTGATGCTGCCGCCGACATCGAGCCCGATGAGGACGCTGTTTGTGGGTTTAGCGGGCATAACGTGAACTGTCGCGCTCGGCTAAGAGACCCGACATAACGGGCTCGCGGCTCGCGTTTCGAAGCGCGCTGAAGGCCAGACGCCCGTCGTCAAAGTCAATATGCGTCGAGGAGGGAGCAAAGACAAAGATAAACTGTGAGACGGCCTGCAAAAGCCCACCGATCGCGTAGGCGGATCCCGAGATAATATCTTGGAAGCGCACGCGCACCTCAGAGGATAAACGCTCCGTGTTGCAGATGACCGTGCGGCCCTGCTTCACATGGTCGCAGACCGGCCAGGCGGTGTCGATGTCAAAGGCTTCGACGAGTACCACCGTATGGTCGGTCCCCTGCTTCGCGCCCGGGAAGGGCACGGTCCGCTCGCGTTCGCGCTTCGACCTGGCCTCACGGACATTAGGGCTTTCCTCCTGGTAGGGCTCCTCGTAATCGTAGGAGTCATACGAATCGTAATCGTCGTAGTCGTATTCCTCGTCCGTGCGCCCAAAGAGTTTATTCAAAAAGTTGCTCATAGTTTCTCCTCAAACACAGCGATCCACCCTGTGTCCGTCCATTATAAGGACGTCAGGTCAAGCTTGCAAGAAATGCATGAAATCGTCATAACCTTGTCACAGGGTTGTTATTTATGTAGAGGTATACAGTACCCTCTTATTTGACAAGCTCTTTTTTTGATGCTACCATTCGAGACAATTGAATCGCTTTAGATAGAGGCGCGATGTTCAAGAGTACCACCGCTTAAGGGTCAGGCAACCCGCGGGGATAGGAAAAGGGAACGTCGCCGAAACTTCAAAGACAGCCTGAGTCGTTGAAGTTGGGTCGCAGGAGAATATCCGGCGGACTGTCACAAGTATTTGTGAAGCGCTATCGATGGCATCGGAGATGAAAAACTGTTCTCACCCGATTTCCATGGAACCGCTTGACAAAGCGGTTCTTTCATTTTAAGCCTCCGGCAGGCTCGTATGCCGGGGCCCTATTGGGGTCGGAAAGGAAATGGGTATGAGAAAAATCGTTCTTATCCTGACACTCTTACTTCTTATTACTACGGCCGCCTGCGGCCCAAAGACCACTACCCCCTCAGGCGTCGAGGACGGCGTCCTCACCGTCGCCATGGAATGCGCCTACGCGCCTTACAACTGGGCGCAAAACGATGACGCTAACGGCGCCGTTCCCATCAAGAACGCGCCGGGCTCCTACGCCAACGGCTACGATGTCACGATGGCCAAAATGATCGCTGAAAAAAATGGCTGGGAACTGGAAGTCATCCAGTCTGACTGGGACTCGTTAGTGCCCGGGGTCATGACGGGCACCTTTGACGCGGTCATCGCGGGGCAGTCCATGACCGCCGACCGCGCCAAACAAGTCGATTTTGCAGGCCCCTACTTCTACGCCACCATGGTCAGCCTGACCAAAGCGGGAAGCCCCTATGCTTCCGCAACTGGCATTCAAGATCTAACAGGTGCCCGGGGCACCGCCCAGGAAGGCACCATCTGGTTTGACCAGTGCTTGCCCCAGATCCCGGATGCTGTGATCCCCTTAAAAGCCGCTGACGCTCCCGCCATGCTCATGGCGCTTGAGACCGGCACGGTGGACTTTGTCACCACCGACCTCCCCACCGCTCAGGGCGCGATCATCGCCTACCCGGATATGGTCATCTTGGACTTCACGGGCACGGACGGTGACTTCCAGTTCTCAGAGCAAGAGCGTACCGAGAACGTCAACATCGGGGTGTCGGTCATGAAGGGCAATACGGTTCTGAAAGATAAAATTGACGCGGTTCTTTCCACCATGACCGCCGATGACTTCACAGGCCTCATGGAAGAAGCCATCCGGATCCAGCCTTTGGGCTAAGGAGATACCATGGGTAAATTCCAAGAACTCATCCTGGATATCGGGGATCTGTGGGGGCAGTACGGGGCGCTTTACCTGCGGGGCATCCGCTCCACGCTTGTCTTAGCGCTTGTCGCGACCGCGATCGGCTGTGTCATCGGCTTTGCCTGCGGGGCCCTGAACACGATCCCCTACACCAAAAACGACTCGCTTTTAAAACGCTTTATGTTGAAAACGATTCGTGTCGTGATTCGCATCTACGTCGAACTTTTCCGGGGCACCCCGATGCTCCTGCAGGCGGTGTTCATTTTCTACGGCCTCCCCTATGTCACGAACAATATGTACCGCTTCAACAGCATCTGGCTGGCCTCCATCCTCATCGTGTCAATCAACACGGGCGCGTATATGGCGGAGTCCGTCCGAGGCG
>JBBACU010000147.1:0-5684 GCA_041656815.1 Proteiniphilum sp. | reverse complement strand
TGTCGGCAACGTCTTGCGTTACGGGTGGCCCGAACACTGGATCAGGACACTAAACAGACACATTATAAAACTTCATATCAAAGAATTTAGTCGAGGATTTATGAACTCGAAAGGATTGCGTGAAGGGTTCAATGTGGAGTTATTGGAAGGGGATAACAATTGGCCCATGGTGATGAAAGCGGTGAGAGAGATTAATCACCAAGGTGGTTGGCTAACTGCAGAGCTTCCGGGAGGCGACAAGAACTACCTGAAAAAAATCTCAAGACAAATGGATCAAATTATAGAATATTTCTAATATACATCTTTTTGAACATGACAAATAAGGGTGTACTTATATGATGAAACATAAATCACCACGTACTAAATTCATTATGAACAAAAGAATTTTATTTTTATTCCTATTTATTTTTTTATTTCTCATCGTAAAACCCCAAGTGAACGATTGGGAGGACCCGGCGATAACGAAAAGAAACACCCAAGAGGCTCACGCGAGCTATGTGCCGTTCAGTGAATTAAACTGGAACACGAATAAGTTAGAGAAATCACCTTTGGTTAAAATGTTGAATGGAACCTGGAAGTTCCGGTATTTCGAGAACCCGGGATCAGTCCCTAAAGGTATTCACGAAGAACAGCCTGTTTCGGGATGGGATGATATTCGTGTGCCAAGTAACTGGCAATTGCAGGGAAATGGCAAGTACGATCCCCCGGTCTTTACCAATATAAAATACCCGTTTACGCCCGATCCACCTTTCGTTCCTGAAGATTATAATCCTACAGGGGTGTACAAGAAATCATTCACCGTCCCGGCTGACTGGGTCAACGGCCAGGTGTTTATTCATTTCGGGGGAGTGCAGTCGGCCATGTATCTCTGGGTGAACGGCAAAGAAGTCGGTTACCACGAGGATGGGATGCTCCCCGCCGAGTTCAACCTCACCAGCTTCTTGAAAGAAGGGAATAACGAGTTGACGGTGCAAGTGCTCAACTGGTCTGACGGGAGCTATATTGAAGACCAGGATTTCTGGCGATTGAGCGGGATCTATCGAGATGTGTACCTCTTTGCCACCCCCGACGTGCATATGCGCGATTTCTCTGTCTACCCTGAACTGGATGAGGAGTACAGGGACGCGGAGCTTCACGTGGAGGTGAAAATCGCGAACGTGAACAGTACCATAAGTGAAAATTACAGGATACAAACCACGCTCCGGGATCCGTCGGGCGAGATTGTTAGCAAACAGAACAGCGAACTGTTCAACGTGAAAGGAGGGAACGAGGAATCGACTTTGGTAACAACAACAGTGAACAACCCATTGAAATGGACTGCCGAAACTCCTAACCTCTACCGGGTAGGGATAGAATTACAAACGTCCAATGGCAATACCATCCAGGCATTTGTTATCAACACCGGTTTCCGGAAAGTAGAGATAAAAGATGGCCTCTTTTTAGTCAATGGCCAACCCGTGACCATTAAAGGAGTAAACCGCCACGAGTTTGACATGTACAACGGGCGCACTATCAGCCGGGAGTCCATGATTGAAGATATTCATTTAATGAAGCAGTACAACATCAACTCCGCGCGTGCCAGTCATTATCCCAACCAACCGGAATGGTACGCGCTGTGCGACGAGTACGGCCTATACGTGATGGACGAGGCCAACGTCGAGAGCCATGGCTTGTGGAATGAGGGCTATCACGTGGGCGAGCGGGATGAATGGGAGAAGGCAATCGTGGAGAGAAACGTGAACATGGTATTGAGGGATAAGAACCATCCTTCTATCGTTTTCTGGTCGATGGGAAATGAGGCCGGCTGGGGGAAAAACTTCGATGCGGCCTATGAAGCGATGAAGGCAGTTGATCCGCAGAACAGGCCGGTGCATTACGAATCAAAGAATCCTCATCCTACCGAAAAGATTAACCGGTACGATATCATCTCCGACATGTATTCATCGATGTCGAAACTCGCGTTCCTTTATAACGGCGATACCTATAACAGCGATACCACCCGCCCGGTAATCATCTGCGAATACGCGCATACCCAAGGCAACGGGTTGGGAAATTTCAGGAAGTACTGGGATCTCTATAACGAGTTTGACCGTTTCCAAGGAGGGTTTACCTGGGACTGGGTGGACCAGGGATTGAAATCTAAAGATGAGCGAGGGAACGAGTATTGGAATATCTTGAACCTGAGTGACGGGGCAAACGTGAACGACGGGCTGGTGAATCCCGACAGGGTCCCGCAACCGGAGATGCGCGAGCTAAAGAAAGTGTACCAGTATTTCAACGTGAAGGATATCGATGTAAATACCGGCGTGATCTCTATTTCAAACGATCACTTTTTCGTGGACGCGAGCGATGTGTACATGAAATGGGAGATTATCGAAAACGGGAAAGTGATAATGGAAGACCGGGTAGACGAGCTCGACATACAGCCGAGGCAAAGCCAACTCTTGCAGGTCGGTTTTGATAAAAGCCGGATTAAGCCGGGCAACGAGTACTTCATGAACGTGAGTTTTCATAACAAGGAAAAGACTCCTTGGGCAGACGCCGGGTTCGAGGTGGCAAAAGAGCAGCTGAACTTTGGCGTTGCTTATCACGTGAAAGAAAAGAGAAACATCGATGCTTTTCCGGAGCTGGACTTGTCCGATGAAAAAAACCGACTTGTTATTAGTGGAGAGGGCTTCTCGCTCACTTTCGATAAAAAGGCGGGAGGATTAAGCCACCTCGCGTACGATGATGAGGAGGTAATCTCCGGGCCCATGCTCCCTTACCTGTGGCGTGTGCCCACCGATAACGACGGGGGTGGAGGAAAAAGGAGTTACGCCCACCGGTGGCGCGAGGCAGGCCTTGATAAGGTGGATGTCCGTCCGGTCAGTATCACTTACACGAGGCTAAACAAGGGGCAGGTAATGATCCAGGTGGCAAATAGCGTGAAAACGACGGGAGAAGATATCCGTTATGAAGCAACCTATATAGTATCCGGTGACGGCAGCATAGCGGTCGAGAACTGGTTCAATGTTCCGGAGGATACCCCACCGTTGGCCCGGGTGGGGCTTAGGACGGTGTTGCCCGGCAGCTTTAATAAAATAGAGTGGTATGGCAGGGGGCCGCACGAATCGTACGACGACCGCCAAGAGTCGGCTTTCGTCGGGATTTACAGTGGAAGCGTTGAAGAACAACATTTCCCTCACGTGATGCCGCAGGAAAACGGCAACAAGACAGACACCCGTTGGGTGAACGTGATCTCGGACAAGGCCATGGTTCGTTTCTCGGGAGAACCCCTTATCAATTTCAATATCCAGAACTACCCCGATGAGGCGCTTGACGCGTCAAAGCCGACGGAAGCAAATCCTTCCACAAAACTGCAACGAGGCGGCCAGAGTTGGTTGCATATTGATTTCAAGCAGATGGGTCTGGGAGGCGATGACAGCTGGTCGCCTCGTGTACATGGGGAATATTTACTCGATAAGCCCGCTTATTATTATGCTTTTATTATTTCGCCAGATTTTTCAGCCACTGATAGCGTAGCTTCTGCAAAATCCGAAGAATCGTTACCACTGAAATATTAGAGTGCGGTTTTATCGGTTAATTAGTCGAAAAAAAGCCCAATTTTCTTTAGTTTGCAAAGGCACTTTCGCTAAATGAATAAAAAAATGATTTCACTCTTTAACACAATTTAGTTTGCAGTCTCTCATTCTCTACATTTCACTTCTGTATTTGCCACAAACATCATGAATCCATGCGTGAATTATCAGTAAACTTTCGTTTTTTATCTCATTTAACATTCATGGTGATTCTATCTTTGTATATATTAAAAAACTATATTTCACCGGAGAGAATAGGTGCGGTTAAGTAGAAGGAAATATCGCACCTGAAAATCAAACTATTTTATCTAATTAGACATTTTTGCAGCCATATTCTTAATAAAAATCGTAGACTCGCAAATTATTATATTTCTTACACATGAAAAAGAGAAAAAAAGGTATTCTTATGAACAGAAAAATTACAATTATTAAGATTCTCCTCGTCATGTTTTTATTATCAGGTCTCTCATTTCGAGCCAACGCTGATAATAATAACACTGACCTTGAAAGGTCAAACGTAGTACAACAAACGCGAACTGTCAAGGGAGTAGTTTTTGACGAGAGAGAGAATCCACTACCTGGAGTTACCATCGTTGTTGAAGGCTCCACGAGAGGGGTCTCTACAGACCTTGATGGGACCTACTCTATTGAAGTGCAACCTACCGATAAGCTTATTTTTTCTTTTATCGGGTTACAGAGCCAAACCATTGAAGTAGGAAATCAGACAGTGATTGATGTAGTATTGATGGAGCAGTCTGAGCTTTTAGATGAAGTGCAGATTGTGGCATTCGGTAAGCAAAAGAAAGAAAGCGTGATATCCTCAATATCTACTGTTAGGCCGGATGAATTAAAGGTGCCGGCAACAAACCTAACAACCGCCCTGGCAGGTAGAATGTCGGGAATTATCTCGTACCAACGAAGTGGCGAGCCTGGCAGGGATGATGCAGACTTCTTTGTTCGTGGAGTAACCAGTTTTGGATATTCAGCAAGCCCGCTGATTTTATTGGACGGGTTAGAAGTAAGTTCTTCGGACTTAGCGAGAATGCAACCAGACGATATTGCCAGCTTCTCGATCATGAAAGATGCCACTGCAACCTCGCTGTACGGGGCAAGAGGTGCAAACGGCGTTATTTTAGTAACGACCAAAGAAGGTAAAGAGGGAAAGGCTAGGACCAATTTCCGATATGAGACCTCCATATCCGCTCCGACAAGCAAGGTGGAATTAGCAGATCCCATTACCTATATGAGATTGGGTAATGAAGCCATTAAAACACGCGATCCACTTGGGGCGACTCGCTACAGCAGGGAAAAAATTGATAAGACGGCACAAGGAGTTCATCCATTAAAATATCCGGCAACCGATTGGTATTCGATGCTTTTCAACGATTATACCATGAACCACCGGTTTAATTTTAATGTCAGTGGAGGAGGAAAGATTGCCCGTTATTACCTGGCTGCCACCTATAATCAGGATAACGGCAACTTGAAAGTGGATAAGATGAATAACTTTAATAACAATATTCGTCTCAATCGATTCCTATTGAGGTCGAACGTGAATATTGATATAACCCCCTCGACAGAAGTCGTGGTTAGGCTATATGGCACTTTTGACAATTTGAGTGGCCCAATCGGTACCGGGGCAGAAATATACAACAAGGTAATGAGGACAAACCCCGTGCTGTATCCAGCTTATTATCCAGCTGATGCCACACATCAGCATACCCAGCATATATTGTTTGGCAATTATGAAGAAGGAGGCTACTTGAACCCCTACGCGGATATGGTGAAAGGATACAGTGAAAACACAACCTCCAACATGATTGCCCAGTTCGAGGTACATCAAGATTTGAACTCCCTCTTGGATGGATTGAGTGTCAGAGGTCTTTATAGCACTACTCGTTATTCCGCTTTTGGCGTTAATAGGTTCTACAACCCTTTTTATTACACGCTTGGCGGATATAACGAAGCGAGCGGAGAATATATGCTTTATAATATTAACCCTTTGCAAGGCACCGAATTTCTGAATTATTCTGAAACCGCGAAAACAGTAAACGCGGACACCTACATGGAGTTTGCTGCCAATTATGAAAACACGTTTGCTGATGA
>JBBACU010000146.1:0-5714 GCA_041656815.1 Proteiniphilum sp. | reverse complement strand
GCAAGGTCATTGATCCGGATATCTTCCCGCCATAACGATGATGGGGCAACCGCTCGCGTGGACGGAAGCGGCCGGGTTGCCGGAAGAGGCGTTCGAGGTGTCATTTCAAAAACCGTTTCAGTTTCTTTTTGGTTATTTTGAATAATTGGTGAGCACTTTAAATTAACATTCCTTTATTCATGCTGATAACAAGCGCGAACGTTCATGACGATGAGAGATAGTTGTATATTTTTTTAACTAATTATCAGTTCCTTACATCCGATCCCCGCACAAATAATACAAAAGAATTTATTGTTAACGCTTGATTTATACAAATTTCTGAAGGAAAAATCCTACCATTTTATTTCCATTCCTCTTAAGTTTGCGACATTGTTTGCGTGTGACAGGTTGGCGCTTGGAACGGCAAACATTTTGAAAATCACGCGAAACTTAAACTGACGACGTATGCCCAATTATGATCCCAATGAATGGCCCTTGCAGTTTGTAAAAGCGAAGGAGGCGTGGGGATTGCCCCTTCCCAACCCGGCCGTGGGTAAAAGTCATGGCGAGGGAATAACCATAGCCCATCCCGATACCGGATGGACGGAACACCCGGAATTGCTGAGGGGAGGCCGGTATATACGGGACAATGCCCTCTCGAAGAATTTCTTCGGGAGGTTTGCCCCCTATCTTTCCGCCGAGGACATTCTCTCCGGAGTGAACCCGAGCCACGGCACCACCACGGCCAGCCTGATGATGAGTGAAGAGGGGGATTCGGTCACCGATTTTATTACCGGCATCGCCCCGAAAGCAGAAGTACTTCCACTTCGAGTAACCGATTGCGTGGCACTTGGATCCGGGCATACTTCCATGCATGGGCAGCCGGTCAACACCTATCGAACGCTTACGAACGCGATACTTTACGCGCTTACGCTCAATAACGACATCGTGGGGATTATCTCGATCAGCCTCGGTGGGGTGCGAATGCCATCGTACCTGGAGCAGGCGTTGATCAGGGCAAGGCAACGGGGCGTGATCGTGTGCTGCGCCGCCGGACAGGCATTCAACACCCGGGGCGCGGTGGGTCCGGCAGCCCCGGGGCGTAGCGTGCACGCGTTAAGCATAGCCGGATGCGCGCGGGATGACAGCCAGCCTTCGGAGGGATTCTATGGCCCCGAAGTGGATGTGACAGCTCCGGGATGGGGTATGATCGTTGCCCGGACAGAGGGCATTGTCCCAACGTTTGCAAATCCTCGCCCCCCTCGAAACTTCATCATTGATTCGATTGATAATAACGGTACTTCGTATTCTACCGCGTTAACGGCCGGTGCCTGCGCGCTCTGGCAGGCTTTTCACGGCCGCCAAAATCTAATAAGGACCTTTGGGCGTCCGTTGCTTACCGATGTGTTCAGGTACTGCCTGGCCAACAGCGTGCGAAAACCAGCCGGATGGGACAATTACAACCGCGGCATGGGTATACTCGACGCGGAGGCGCTTCTACGGTGCCCGCTGCCTTCGGCCGACTTCGCGGAAATAGTTGCCAATAGTAATAACTGGCCCCGATCGGAATGGGGCGATTCAAGCGAATGGGGGAGGGAGTAAGTATGAATTTAGATGAGCTTTTTGAAGAAATAGCATGGTTTGCCGAACCGTTGTTCGAAGCGGCACACTCGAGTGACAACCTGATAATGTTCTTTCGTGAATTTGGTCATGACCTTGAATCGGGAGATGTTGGTACCATTATAACCGGTTTCGAGACGCTCGCCACAACCATCGGCGCGCTCGTGGAGGGGAGTCCTCCGGAGAATACCAGGGCCGACATGAGGAAATTGCTTGACCTGTTCTCCGTGCTGAAATCGGTGGGCGACATGGGAAAGGTGACCGATTATTTCAATGGCGATTTCTTCGGGGAGGTGTTCGATTACCTGCTCCACCGTTATCTGTCGGTGAAACGCCCCGGATTGCTTACTTTTCTCTCGGTGCTGGGTGTTTTTACAATAGAAGAAATTGAAGAAGCACGCGACGTGCCCTATAAAAAAGCCCATTTCGAGTGGGGCCGTATCGCCGATTTCGTGTCCGACACTTCTGCCTGGGCCAAGGAAGTATATGGCTGGAATGGAAACACGGCAGCCGGCGATGCCAAATCGCTCGACTATGAATTCCTGTTCAGTAATATGGCCGCCCTGTTCGAGGGTGCCGGCTTGTCGCTTGCCATCTTTAAAAAGATAACCCCTGCCGAGTTGGCCGGTTTTCTTTCCAACTACGATCTTGCCGGGGATTACTACCAGGTATCGTTGGCGCTCATTCAGAAGAATATTACCGGCTTTGACGCGGACGATGATCCTATTTTTGGTACCGAGGCCGGTTTTAAACTATTGCCTTTTGGCGATATGAACCAGCAACAAAACCTCGGTGTCGCCCTCGCGCCTTTTGTGAACGGCACGATCGCCGAATCGATCCCTATCGCCGATAACCTCGATCTGCTTGTTCGTGTCTCGGCCGACGCGTTGGGCGGAGTCTTCCTCACCATCACCCCGCGGGGGATAGGCGTGCAGGCTGGAGGAAGTGTCAACGCGGGTTTCGAAACCGGGCTGAAGTATCACGACCGGGCCGAAAACAAACGGCTGTCGGTGATCTCTTTCGGTGAATCCTCGAAAATCGACATCAAATCGGCGTCAGTCGCCATTGGCGGCAACCTGAACGGCGATTTTTTCCTGAAAGGAGGCGTGGAAGAGCTACGGGCCGTGATCGACTTGGGACAAGACGGCTTATTGAAGAACTTCATTACCGAACCGATCGAAATCATGGTGGGCGATATCACGGCCACATGGAAATATGGCAAAGGGGTGTATATCGACGGTGGGAATAATGTAGCCATATCCATTCCGATTCACCTCGACCTGGGTCCGATACAAATAAGCAAGATCAACCTTGAACTGGGACTGGTAAATGAAACCAGCTTGTCGCTTGCCATTTCCGGCGGCTTTAGCTTGGGGCCCGTCGCGGCCAGCATAGAGAATGTGGGCATTAAAGCGTTGGTAAGCGAGAACGTCTCTAACAACGGGTTGTTGGGCAAGTTCGACCTCAATTTTGCTTTTAAGCCGCCCAACGGGATTGGACTCTCCATTGATGCCGGCGTGATAAAAGGGGCCGGCTACCTATTTATCGATACCGAGCGCGGCGAGTACGCGGGCATGCTTGAACTCACCTTCCAGGATTTCTTGTCGCTGAAGGCGATCGGGCTCATTTCTACCAAGATGCCCGATGGCTCCGACGGGTTCTCGCTGCTTGTAGTCATTACCGCCGAATTTACCCTCCAGCTGGGTTACGGCTTCGTATTTCTGGGCGCGGGGGGCTTGCTGGGTCTGCATCGTACCATGAAACTCGAACCGCTTGCGGAAGGCATTCGTACGGGAGCGGCAGCCAACATCCTATTCCCGACCAATATCGTGGAAAACGCGCCGCGCATCATCAGCGACCTAAAGGTGTTTTTCCCCATCGAACAAAATAAATTCCTGATCGGGCCCATGGCCAAGCTGGGGTGGGGAACGCCTACCCTGATCAGCATTTCACTGGGGATTATCATTGAAATACGCACCAACAATGGCGGGGGGATCGAACGCGTCGCCATCCTCGGCGTGTTGAAATGCATTCTGCCCGATGAAAAGGCGGCCCTGCTCAAGTTGCAGGTGAACTTTATCGGCGCCATCGATTTTCAAAAGAAACAGGCGTTCTTCTTCGCGTCTATCTTTGATTCACGCGTGCTCTTTATCACCATCGAAGGAGAGATGGGCGTACTGGTCGCCTGGGGAGAAGATGCCAACTTCCTGGTAAGCGTGGGGGGCTTCCACCCGCGGTTTAACCCGCCTCCCCTGCCTTTCCCGGTGCCCAAAAGGGTATCGTTGAACATCCTGAACGAGTCGTGGGGCAAGATTCGTGTGGAAGGCTACTTTGCCGTTACCACCAACACCGTGCAGTTCGGCAGCAAGGTCGAATTGAAGTTCGGGTTCAGTGAGTTTAAAATTGAAGGGCACCTTGCCTTTGACGCGTTGTTCCAGTTCGATCCCTTCTACTTTATCGTAGAGATTTCCGGCAAGGTGTCGCTTAAGGTGTTTGGTGCCGGCCTGTTCTCGATCAGCATCCAGTTCTCGCTCGAGGGGACATCGCCATGGAGGGCCAAGGGCTACGGCAAAATTAAAATCCTGTTCTTCTCTTTCAAAGCCCGTTTCGACGAAACATGGGGCGAGAAAAAAGACACCTTGTTGCCGCCCATCCAGGTCATCCCCATGCTGCGGGAAGAGCTGGAGAAATCACAAAACTGGCAGGTCGTTACTCCTTCCTCCAAGAAGCTGCTGGTCACGCTGCGCGATCTATCCCAATCCAACGAGGGGGGAGCGGACGCGCTGGTGTTGCATCCACTGGGAAGCATGCGCGTCAGCCAGCGAGCCTTGCCGCTTAAGATTACCCTCGACAAAGTGGGCAGCAAGAAGCCTGACGATGCCAGCTTGCTCGACTTTGTCCCCGTGGGCTCTTTCGCGGCGCAACGGGAAGCGAAGGAAAACTTCGCCCGCGCGCAGTACCAGGAGATGAAAGACAGCAAGAAGCTGAGCAGCCCGGCTTACGAGAAAGAAACGGGAGGCTATGAGCTTTCGGTAAACGATAACCAAACGCGATTCGGAAAGCTCACCGTGCGGCACGTGCGGTACGAGCTGATCACCATCGATGGCGCCTATAAACGGTTCCGCAAGCGTTTCTTTGGCGTGATGCAGGTGCTGTTTGTTCACTTCCTTGCCAACAGCGCGGTGGCAAAAGCCAACGTGTCGTATAAAGTGAAGAAAGAGTTCCAACCCTTTGAGGATAAAATCAACGTGACGAGCGGTAAGTTCACCGTGGCAACTACCCGCGACAATACTCCCTTGCGGCCCGAGGCGATCAATTTTGCCAGCCAGGCAAGCGCCGATGAATACATGAACGCCCTTGTCGCGGGGAACCCGGCAATGGCCGGCGCCGTGCACGTGATCCCTAACAACGAAGTAAATTATTTGGTATGAGCAAAATCCTGTCATCTTATTCGTTCCTCCCCTGGCTTAGGCTGGGTATCGCCAACCAGGTGGACGCCGCCGATAACGACAGCTCGGTGAAACTACGGGCACCCATCGAAGTACGGTTGCAGATAAAGGCCGATGGGGCCAACGCGGCTCCGCCGGTTTCAAAGCGGGTGGATTTATACGGTCCCGGCGACATCGTGGGTATCGACAAGCGTGCCATCATTAAAACCGAGCCGCTTGACTCCATCAGTAACTTCGAGCCGAACTACCTCGCGGCAATCGATTTTTACGAGGAAGACCTCCCGTGGCGATACACCCCCGCGAAACCGGATGCCAAGGGCAGGCTTCGTCCATGGCTTGCCCTGGTGGTACTGAAGGAAGATGAGTTTACCTTCGGGAAAGGCGGGTCGGGCAAGCCGTCGCCCTTCATAAAAATGGCGAGTGCCGCCGCGGATATTTTTCCCCCGGCAGCGCAGCTATGGGCGTGGGCACACGTGCACGTGAATGACGATTTAATCGATGACGATTTAACCGGGCCCGGCGTGCAGCGGGTGGTCTCCAATCCCACCAACGAGATTGTCGGCGCGTACGAAAAACTGGTAAAGCAGAACCCCGACAAAGCGTATTCGCGTATCCTGTGCCCGCGGCAATTGCAGGAGAATACCGGTTACCACGCTTTTCTGGTGC
>JBBACU010000145.1:0-5735 GCA_041656815.1 Proteiniphilum sp. | reverse complement strand
CGACCCGCTACCTCATCGGTTTTGGTATCACCTACCTCCTTCTGGCCGGCATGATTATCCTCGGCATCTGGCTCCCCGCACGAAAAGCAGTTAAAGTTCCCCCGGCAGAAGCATTGCGGGATGAATGATTTTGATGATGTGATAATTTATCGATTTGATAATGAAAACTATATACCGATATGTTTGATCCGACTGATTCTGTATCGTCCTGAAGTTTATAGAATAAAGCATCATGCAATCTTTGCAGATGCTTCCCGCATCTTGTTTGAAATATCTAATAATGCATTTTTCAGTATTTCCATTTCAGAGGAGGTAAAACTCACAGGTTTGCCATTGACGATATTACCATTGATCCGGTGTGCCAACCAGGAACGTGAGCGTTTAAAATATGTTTCAGCGATATAGGTGATGGAGACTACCTTGGTGATTTCCTCCAAATCTACCAGACTTTTTAGTTCGTTGATACGACTGCCCACATCCGTGAGAACGGTTTCAATACCTTCAGCCGGCAAATTCCTGTATTTTTCTTTCAGTGAAAGATTAAACTCCTCTTGCTCTTTTTCAGTCCGATTATTAAGGGATCTTTCTAAATCTTTATATACTTCAGACATAATAGGTAGGTTTTATGCCCCTTTCGGGAATTTGTTTGTTACTCTTCAATTTTTTTCAATAATCTGTTCATTTCATCCAGATACTTGTCTACTAATTTCTGATATTCAGGTAAATTCTTGAATTCCTCTTTTTCAGTGATCCCTTCAATTATCATCTTGAGGGTCTCAATCTGTTTTTTAATTTCTTCTTTCTTCACTTCAGAAATGATTTACCTGTTAAACGTAATAGCACAAAGATAATAACGAAATCGTTATTAAGCAAGTGAATCAACAATTATTTGACAGCCATAATGGCATCAAACAACTCAATGCCATTGATTGGCTCTTAACCATAGAAGAGTAAATCACAGCAGAGTATAACCACTGTCCGAATTCGAACCTTGTAGTGTTCGTTTTCGGACAGCACGTATTCTACATATCACTAACACACAATCTATTACATTTCTGGCATACGCTTTGTTTACTGATAAAAGACAATTGAGACGATAGGCATTGAGACAAGAAAAATCAATGCAACAGAATTGGCAAAGATCGATACAACAAAGATTGATACAACAGAAACCGTATGCGAAAAATCAGTTATAACACTCTACTTTTTTTCATTTTGGCGACGGGGGTGTCGGCACAACAGGTGCTGACGCTCCCCGAAGCCATCGAACTGGCGCACCGGCAGTCGGTGGATGCGGCGGTAGCACTCAACGAACTGAAGACTTCCTACTGGGAGTTCCGTACGTACCGAGCCGACCTGCTGCCGGAGGTGGGGTTTTCTGCATCGTTGCCCGACTACCGGCGAAGCTATAATCTGTATCAAAGCGAGGACGGAAGCTACAAGTTTGTCCGCACCAACTCGTTGGGCATGACGGGCGATATCTCGATCGACCAGAATATCTGGCTCACGGGCGGGAAGCTTTCCCTGAACACGTCGCTGCAGTTCATCGACCCACTGAATACGGCGGGGGCTCATCGCTACTACATGAGTGTACCCATCGGGGTGACGCTCTCCCAGCCTATCTTCGGAGTGAACAACATGAAGTGGAAACGACGCATCGAACCGGTTCGCTACAATGAGGCGAAAGCGGCGTACCTCGAAAGCACGGAGATGATTACCCTACGCACCATCACCTATTACTTCCAATTGTTGCTTGCGAAAGAGAACATGAACATCGCGGAGCAGAACAAGGAGAACGCCGACCGTATCTTCGAGATTGCCGAAGCACGCCGAAAGATGGGACAGATATCGGAGAACGAACTGTTGCAACTGAAGCTGTTGGCACTCAAAGCGGAGTCGAACCTCACGAAAGAACAATCGGCCTTGAACGGAGCGATGTTTCGTTTGCGGTCGTTCCTGGGGCTAAGCGAAAACGACAGCATCGACCCGCTCATCCCGGAGCTGGAGGGATACCCCGAAATCACCTACGTCGACGTGCTGGAAAAGGCACGGGAAAACAACCCCTTCGCCCAAAATATCCGCCGCCGGCAACTGGAAGCCGATTACGAGGTGGCGCAAGCCAAAGGCGCGCAACGGCAGATCGACCTGTTCGCGTCGATCGGCTACACGGGACAGGAGCAGGCCTTCCGATCGGCTTACCAACACCTGATGGACTACCAGGTGGTGCAGGTGGGCGTGAAAATTCCTATACTGGACTGGGGAAAACGAAAAGGGCGCGTGAAAGTGGCGGAGTCGAACCGGGAGGTCGTCGCTTCTCGCTTGAAGCAGGAGCAGGTGAACTTCAACCAAGATATTTTCCTTCTCGTGGAGCAATACAACAACCAGGCGGAACAGCTTCGTATAGCGAGGGAGGCCGACGAGATCGCGCTACGGCGCTATAACACCTCGGTGGAATCGTTCATGATCGGGAAAATAAACACGCTGGACCTCAACGACGCGCAACTCTCGAAAGACAACGCACGGGCCGCCTACGTGTCGGAGATGCACCTCTACTGGTATTACCTCTACCAACTGAGGAGCCTCACCCTGCACGACTTCGTGAACAACTCCGACCTCGATGCCGAATTCGAACGGTTAATTAACCACTAAACCGCTTTGTTCATGACTATTTTATATTTATCTTCGCTAACGCAACAGCCGCTACAGCAACAGCCCTTACAGCAACGGCCGTTGCGCTAAACAAGTCCATCCCTATGCAGACAATACTGATCATTGACGACGATGCCGCGGTGCGTTCCTCCCTCACGCTTTTATTGAAGCGGGCGGGACACGAAACGCACGCCGTTGCTTCCCCCGAAGCGGCACTGGATTTCGTGCGCCATACCCGGCCCGACCTGATGCTGATGGATATGAACTTCTCGTTGGCGACCAAGGGAAACGAAGGGTTGGAGTTGTTGCAGAAGGTGCACGTGTTCTGCCCGGGGGCGCCGGTAATCCTGATCACGGCATGGGGTTCCATCGAATTGGCCGTTAAAGGGATGCAGTTGGGCGCGTTCGATTTCATCACCAAACCGTGGGACAACCGCCAATTGCTGAAATCGGTGGAGACGGCACTCGACCTGGGAAGCCAGAGGCCGGCGGCCGAGCTGCCCAAGACACGGGTGGAGCTGGACGCTCGGTACGATTTCCGGTACTCCCTAAAAACCCACCCCGACGGGTGGACCCGCTTTATCATCCGGTTTAGTTAAATCCAATCAACCCATCATAAAGTAAATAAAAAGCATTGTATTTGTATATTATATGATAGATTGAGCCATCAAATTGCGTCGTGCAGGATTTGCTTTCCCTTAAGCTCATCGGTATAAATATCGGTTACGACATCCATGGGAATATTCAGAATATAACATATCTGACTGGCGATTCTTAGAGATGGTTCGGCACGGCCGACGATAAAATCGTTGACCCGCGATGGGCTGACCTCGAGGATGGAGGCGAGTGCTTTTTGCGTCATTCCCTTCTCTTCCAAACCATTTTTTATCAAAACGCCAATCGTCGGTTTCTCGATAGGATAATGCGCTATTTCATACTCCTCCACAACATCCGATACAAGCGACAACTCCACCATGTTTTTATCGGTCACCGGAGTATTGCCATTTACAAACGGCAACAGTTCCTCCACCCTTGCCCGTGCAAATTCATACTGTTCTTTCGTTACTTTGCTCATAATTATCCTCTTTAAAATGATTGTTCTCCTTAAACTTCTCTTCTTCTCTCAAATGGTTGAACAGTCAATTTTATCATATTCACCGTGCGTGCCCACGAAACGAATATAAACTGTCCTAATCTGAAAAAGAATCAAAACGACCATCCTGTATTTGTTGCCTTTTATATTGAAAACGTATCGATCATTCCCCACATAATCTGTCTTCGGATAAACAGATTTCAATTCCGCTATATTTTTCCATTGAGCCTCTTTAACAATCGCATACCAACATTCAAGAGCCTCTTTTGAATCTTCTCTTCCTTTTGTTTCATAAAATTCACGCAACGTCCTATGTGCTATTATTACCATCCGCTACTACTTTTCTGTCGATGATAATGCAAATCTAAACAAATAATTTTGAAATACAAAACAAAAGAGCATTATTAGTTTGAAATACAAAATTCGACATAAAGAGGTACCGATTTGATGTTGTTTTCAAAGCCAAAATTCTTTTTGGAAATACGTATGCCATATGGACATTGATATTGAGAGAGGAGGATACATTTACACCGCCAGCGTGTCGAGCATCTTACCAAGGTTGAGGCTGCGGGCCGAGGCATCGAAGATCTTTCGATACTCGCCGTCAAGCTTGTAGAGCGACTCGTGGGAGCCAGTCTCTACCAATCGCCCTTCTTTTAACACATGGATCACGTCGGCATCCACTATTTGCGACAGCGAGTGGGAAATGATCACCACGGTGCGTCCCTCTTTTATGGCGTCGAGGCTCATCTTAATATGTTCGGTGGCGATGGCGTCGAGGCTCGCGGTGGGCTCATCGAGGAAGATCACCGGCGGGTTCTTCAGGAACAACCGCGCGATGGCAATCCGTTGCTGCTGCCCCCCGCTCAAGTTGGAAGCATCGGCATCGTAGCCCTCGGGGAGCGTCAACACCTGATCATGCAGGTACGCCTTCACCGAGGCCTCCATCACCTCCTCGCGGGTCGCATCGATCTTCCCGTACAGGATATTGTCGTAGATGGATCCTTTAAAGATATGGTTCTTTTGCAATACCAAGCCGATGTGGTCGCGAAGGGAACCGTTCTCGTACTCCTCCAAGTCGATGCCGTCCAGCGTGATCACCCCGTCGTCCGGTTTATAAAACTTGCTCAGCAGGTTAATCAAGGTACTCTTCCCCGCCCCGCTCAATCCCACGATGGCGGTTGTCTTCCCTTTCTCCAGTGAGAGGGTTACGTCGTACAACGCCTGTTTCCCGTTGGGGTAGGTGAAGTTCACGTCGCGCACCTCGAACTGCCCCTGCACATCCTCCGCCATCACGGGGCCGCCTATTTCCACCGCCCCGTCGTTATCGAGCACCTCGAAGAACCCGTCGGCATAGATGAGCGCGTCGTTGATTTGGTCGTATATACGGTGCAGCTGGCTGATGGGGGCCGACACGTTCCGGAAGAGCATGATATGCATCATGATGGCACCGATGCCCATCTGCCCGTCCAGCACGAGGTAGACGGTCAGAATGATGATCAACACCACCCCGATTTGCTGGATGAACGACTTCAAACTCTCGAACACGTAGCTCGTCCTTCGCGTCTGCAGCTGGTTCTCCAGCATCTCCATCTGCACTTCAAACTGCTTCTCGCCCTCTATCTTCTCGCGCACGAAACTCTTGATGACCGTGATGGAATCGATGATATTGATCAACCCGTGGTTCTTCCGCTCGCGGTGACCTCGTAACTCACGCCGCCACCCTTTGAGTCGGTGCGCTTGCCGTTGGCTCACGTAGAAATAGACGGGAATGATCACGAGTGCCATCAACCCCACGTACACGTTGGCGTTAAACATCACCACCAGCGCGATGATGGCGGTGGAGAACAGCGGCAGGATATCGAGGAAAAAGTTCTGTACCAAGCGGATCAAGCTCTCCACGCCCCGGTTGATCCGCGTCTCCAGGTAACCCGTCTGGTTGCCCGGCTCGGCGAAGAACGACATCTTGTAGGAGAGGATCCGGTCGACCGCC
>JBBACU010000144.1:0-5765 GCA_041656815.1 Proteiniphilum sp. | reverse complement strand
TTTGGGCAGGGAGGATATCTCTTCAACCCCATCGAATGGGGAGCCAACGTGGTGGTGCATTCGGCCACCAAGTGGATCGGCGGGCATGGCACCACGATGGGTGGCGTGATCATCGACGGGGGTAATTTTAACTGGGGCAACGGCAAATTCCCCATGTTCAATGAACCATCAGAGGGGTATCATGGCCTGAACTTCTGGGACACGTTTGGCGATCAATCGCCCTTCGGCAATATCGCTTTCGCGATTCGTTGCCGCGTGGAAGGGTTGCGCGACCTGGGCCCGGTGAATAGCCCTTTCAACTCGTTCTTACTGATCCAAGGGCTCGAGACACTCTCCTTACGTGCCGAGCGCACCAACTTCAACGCGTTGGAACTGGCTCGTTGGCTGGAAAGCCACCCCAAGGTGGAGAGCGTGAATTACCCGGGATTGGAAAGCAACAAGTACCACTCCTTGGCAAAGAAATACCTCAAGAACGGCGGGTTCGGGGGCGTTCTCTCCTTTTTCGTGAAGGGCGACGCGCGGCAGACCGCGAAAATAATCGACAGCCTCTCCATGATCAGCCACCTGGCCAACGTGGGAGATGCCAAGACGTTGATCATCCATCCGGCAAGCACCACGCACCAACAGTTGTCAGACGAGGCGCAAGTGGCCGCGGGAGTCTATCCCAACTTGCTCCGTATATCGCTTGGGCTGGAGCATATTGATGACATCAAAGCAGACTTGGACAGGGCATTGCAGCAACTGTAATCCTCGCTCCCCGAGAATCAAAAAAAGGCGGTTCCACGATGGAATCGCCTTTTTTGCCGCGAGGGCGCGTTACCATGCAATATCTAACTCCTCGATCAAGTGGGCAGCGTTCGCGAACCGGTCTATCACGAATAACACGTAACGGATATCCACGATGATGCTTCGTTGGTAATCGGGCAGGTACTGAATATCTCCTCCCACGCCCTCCCAGTTCCGGTCGAAGTTAATCCCGACCAACTCTCCCCGGGCATTCAATACCGGGCTCCCCGAGTTTCCGCCGGTGGTATGGGTAGTAGCCGCGAAGTTGACCGGCATCCGGCCATCCTCCATCGTGTAGTTGCCGTAATCATTTGCTTCATGGAGTTCCTTTAGCCGTTCCGGCACCACGAACTCCCAGTTCCCGGGATCCTCTTTCTGCATCACCCCGTCTAAGGTGGTCCGCGGCGCGTAGTATACCGCGTCGCGAGGATGGTATCCTTTCACCTGTCCATAAGTCAGCCTGAGGGTAAGGTTCGCGTCAGGGAAATGGGCATGGTGACCATCCATGGCCAAAATTCCCTCCAAGTAGGCACGTCTTGCCAACGCGAAAGGAATGTCGTACATTTCCAGCCGGGCGCGAATAGAAGCAGCTTCCTCGGCGACCCCATGCGCGAACAAGAACATCGGGTCGGCCACCAATCGAATTCTCCGCTCTTCATCGGCCAGGAATGCTTCCGGATCAGACACGAACCGGTTGAAGTATTCGTTGTTCCCAAAAAGCGAATGTTCGAAGATATACTCCACGAATGCTTCCGCGTTGCCTTCGAATTCGGAGTAGAGCGGTTCTAGGAAAGCGGGCTGGTCCATTCTATCCACCTCCTTGATATACTCGGCGAGCATCGCGGCGGCAACCTTCTTATCCACCTCCCGGTTGTAATCTTTGTCGGCAAACCGGTCGTGATCGCGTACCAGTCGATCGATCGCCTCTCTTACCTGCTCCGTGAGCCGCGTCCCGTCGCCTCCATCCTGCCGGGCTTCGTGTATCGCGCGCGCCAAACTCTCCCATCCCGCCAGGGGCACCGTGGCAAATTCTATCCCGCGGGCAATCCCCTCGTCCAGCATCCAGCTCCGGTAACGAAGCCCGGCCCGCTCTTCCACGATCCGCTCAATCTCTTGCAATGCCTCCGTGTAGCGGGATTGGCCGTGTTGTACGGCCCACTCGATCAGGCGTTCCTGTTGCTCCTGCTTCACGCCTTCAAAATCACGCAGGTCGATGGCCCAATTGGTGCCGATGGCATTTTTATACGCGTTCGCGGAACCGGAATACTTGGCCGCGTACTGGATTTTCACTTCCGGGTCGTTGAGCATCTCGTCCAGCATGGCTTGTTGGCGCACCTCCCTCATCCGGATCCTCACGCTATTATCGATGTCCCTTCGTTCGGCCACTTCCCACGAGGTGTAATATTTATGGGTGGTGCCGGGGAAACCCATCATCATCGCGAAATCCCCTTCCTTCACTACTTGCCCGGAGATAGTAAGCCAGCGCTTGGGTTTCAACGGCACGTTGTCGGGCGAGTAAGCCGCGGGGTTGCCCTTGGTATCGGCGTACACCCGAAAGAGGGCGAAATCGCCCGAGTGGCGCGGCCAGGTCCAGTTATCGGTGTCTGCCCCAAACTTACCGATGGAGCTGGGGGGAGCCCCCACCAGCCGCACGTCCGAGTAGATTTTCTTCGTGAACAGGTAATACTGGTTGCCATTAAAAAAAGGCTTTATCTCTACTTCGGTACCGGGATTCTCGGCCAGAAACGCTTCGCCCACCTTCTCTCGGGCGACCCGGTTCAGGTATGCGGGCGACAAGAAAAAAATGCCTTGGACATCCTCCTCTTTATCCCTTTCGAGGCACTCTTTCACGTACCCGGTCACCTCTTCCATCGAGTGGATGAACGTGACGGTCAGTCCCGGGTTGGGCAGTTCCTCGGCTCGTGTCATGGCCCAGAAACCATCGTCCAAGTAGTTATTCTCGAGCGAGCTGTGCTGCTGAATCTGTCCGTAGCCGCAATGGTGGTTGGTCAGCACCAGTCCCTCCGAAGAGATCACCTCGCCGGTACACCCTCTCCCGAACTGCACCACGGCATCTTTCAACGACGGCCCGTTGGGGTCATAGATATCCCGGTCATCCAACTCCAAACCCATCGCTTTCATCTCCGGCAACTTCTGGTGTTTCAGCAAGTGCAACATCCACATTCCCTCGTCGGCAGCAACTCTTCCCAAAGAGAGTATCAGCAACAAGGGTAAAAACAGTTTTCTCATATTCATACTGATTGAACTTTCGCAAGCGGTATAGCTATAAACGTGACACAAGCGAAACTTTGATTACTAACTTTTCAATTTAAAGGCGATAAAGATAGGAAAATCGAGGGACAGGGACAACGGAAACACAGAAATTCACCGTTCGCTTCAACCATACAAGACGAGGGAGGATAATCCTTAAATTTATAAAAAAGCCTGCTTAAACATTGGCTTTTAGCGTGAAATCCTGTATTTTTGCCGTCAATTGAAAACAAGCAGGTAGATGAAGATAGACTTTAAAGAACGGACGCCTCAACTGATTGCCGTGATTGGTGTGTTGGCTATCGCGATGGCCATCCTCATCGGGTTTCTCGTGACCAGGAACCGGCAAATGAGTGACATGCAACAGCAGTTCGTGTTGGATAAGCAGGAGTTAGAAGACGAGTATGAAGCCATTTCGCTTCAGTACGAGGGATTCAAGTTCAGTGTCCAGAACGACTCGTTGCTCTACAAGCTGGAGAACGAGCAGGCGAAAGTTCAACGTCTTCAGGAGGAGTTACGGATGACCAGCGCGACCGACAAGGCAGAGATCAAGCGGTTGACCGACGAGTTGGCCACCCTGCGCCGGATACTCCGCTCTTACGTGCAACAAATAGACTCCCTGAACCGGCTTAACGAGGAGCTTCGTGCCGAGAACCGGCAAATTACCGACCAATACCAGCGTACCACCCAAACCCTGCGCCAGGTTTCCCAAGAGCGGGAGCAACTTTCCGAGAAGGTGTCGCTCGCGGCCCAGCTGGTTGCCACCAATATCGGCGCCAAAGCGGTGAACGACCGGGGAAGGGAACAGTCCCGGCTCAGCCGTAGCACCCAGTTTGTGGTTTCATTCACGGTAGCCCGCAACATCACCGCGGAGCCGGGGGAACGCACCATCTACGTGCGCCTCATGACACCGGATGGCTCGGTGCTTTCCAAGAGTCCTTCCAACACCTTCCCCTACGAGAACAGCGACATACTTTACTCCATGCGGCGCATCGTGGAGTATGGCGGGGAGGAAATCCCGGTCACCATGTACTGGGACATCGAGGAGTTCCTGATGCCCGGCACCTACCAGGCCGACATCTTCGCGGACGGCCATCATATCGGTTCACACAGTTTTTCCATGAACGATTAGTCATCGCGGTTCCCTCGAAAATTTATTGTTACAACTTCCACCTCCAACGGGTATTGGATGGCGCTACATGCAGGTTACTCCAACATCGTTAGAAAATCCTTCTCGTTGATAATCTTCACTCCCAGCTTCCGGGCTTTTTCCAGCTTGGCCGGCCCCATGTTATCACCGGCAAGGATATAGTCTGTTTTCTTCGATACCGAGCCGCTATTCTTCCCCCCGTTTTGCAAGATCATCGCCTTGTACTCGTCCCTCGAGTGCAGTTCGAAGGTGCCACTTATGACGATGGTCAGCCCTTCCAGCTTCTCGGTTCGTGCCGATAGCAGCTCTTCGCTGAGAGAGAACTGGAGGCCGTGCTGTTGCAGCCGGGTTACAAAGTCGACCGCCTCCGGCTTCTCAAAATAGCCGGTCACGCTTCGGGCGATCCGTTCGCCAATCTCGTCCACCGACATCAACTGCTCCTCGCTCGCTTGTTTTAACTGATCGATGGTGGGAAACGCCTGTGCCAATTTTCTTGCCACCGTCTCTCCCACGAAGCGGATGCCCAACGCGAACAGTACCCGCTCGTAGGAGACCTGCTTCGATTTCCGGATGCTCTCGATTAGATTATTGGCACTGGTCTCGCCCCATCGCTCCAGGTTCACGAGGTCTTCGAAGCGCAAGGCGTAAAGATCGGCCGCGTCATGAATTAGCGCTTTATCGTAAAGCAGCGAGATGGTCTCCGGCCCGATGGTGATGTCCATGGCACGGCGACTGACAAAATGTTCCACGCGCCCTTTAATCTGCGGGGGGCACCCCTCGCTGTTGGGGCAATAGTGCGCCGCCTCATCCTCGTTACGCACCAAGGGAGTACCGCAGTCGGGGCATCGCTTGGCAAACGTGATTTTGTCGCCTATCAGGAAGCGAGCCTCCTTGTTCACTCCCGTGATTTTCGGGATAATCTCTCCTCCTTTTTCCACGTACACTTGGTCGCCAATATGCAGGTCGAGTGCTTCGATGGCGTCCTCGTTGTAGAGCGAAGCCCTCTTGACGGTAGTCCCTGACAGGAGCACCGGCTCAAGGTTGGCCACGGGGGTAACCGCGCCGGTGCGTCCCACTTGGTAGGTAACCGATTCCAAACGGGTCACCGCTTGCTCGGCATTGAACTTGTAGGCGATGGACCAACGGGGGAACTTGGAGGTTGCCCCCAGGTTGCGCTGCTGCGAGAGGGAATCCACCTTCAACACGATCCCGTCGGTCATTACCGGCAGGCTCTTCCGTTCGATATCCCACTGCTTCAGGAAGTCGAATACCTCCTCCATCGTGCGACATCTCCGTGTCGAGTCGGACACGTTCAACCCCCACCGTTTCGCCCGTGCCAGGTTATCGTAATGGCTATGGGTTGGCATCGGGTCGGCCGTGATATTGTAGATATACGACTCCAGGCCCCGGGACGCCACCACGCGCGAGTCCAGCATCTTCATGGTTCCCGAGGTCGCGTTGCGAGGGTTCGCGAAGAGGGGTTCCCCCTGCTCGGCACGCTCCTTGTTAAGGGCCTCGAACGAGCTCCACGGCATCACGATCTCGCCCCGTGCCTCCA
>JBBACU010000143.1:0-5786 GCA_041656815.1 Proteiniphilum sp. | reverse complement strand
ATGATACGGTTGGCGGGCAGGTATTTTTTCCAGTAGCCGGTCGCCTCTTCATCCCGATCGAGTTTATCTTCCGGCGAACCCTCGAAGATGGAGGCATACAGCCGGTTCTTATCCAGCTTGATCACCTCCGTGAGGTATTCCCATGCCCAATCGATCGCCTCTTCCTTGAAATAATCGCCAAACGACCAGTTCCCGAGCATCTCGAACATGGTGTGGTGGTAGGTATCGTGCCCTACCTCCTCTAGGTCATTATGCTTACCGCTCACCCGAAGGCACTTTTGCGAATCTGCCACCCGGGCATATTTCACGGGAGCGTTTCCAAGGATAATATCCTTGAACTGGTTCATACCCGCGTTGGTAAACATCAGCGTGGGGTCGTCCTTGATCACCATGGGTGCCGATGGGACAATCCGGTGTTCTTTCGATTGAAAAAAGTCTTTAAACGACTGGCGAATCTCTTTGGAAGTCATCATATAAATTGAGCGTTTATAAAATGCAAAAGCCGAATGTTCAGAATCTTTCTTGATACATCTGCCCTTGGCTCTATACAAACCACAAAATTACATGAAAAACTTCGTATCCCCAAGCGCGTGAGTAAAAACGGCTTGCCTGGGTATTGTCGGTACGGCCACTCGTGGCAGCGATTCGCGCTAACTTCTCGTGTGGATTATTACAACGGGGTCACTTTCTAAGTTTGCTGAACTACGCCACGGCGAAAAATAGTCTAACTTTAGTGAACATTTTCGGTAAGCAATGGACAGAAGACAAACTCGTTTGGATTATGTCGTTGCGAGAAAATGTCTAACTTCAGTGAACACTTGTTAACGGCTTAAAGGCTTTGTTGTCTTGGCTTCAACCCCTCCCCGTTGAATCGCCACGCTCCTTATTCGCTTGGAGAGATCGCTGTGGGTACGCCCTTTTAACGCGTTCCTGACGGTTACCTCGCTAACATTAAATATTTTAGCGATTTCCCTTCGTTCCCCATGCTTAGTTAAGATCTCCTTCATACGCTACTTATTAAAATTTTTGTATCTTTATCGTCGCTTTCTAAATCGAAAGGTACAAAGATAGCCCATTATGAATTATTAAACAATAGAAAGATATCTTTTTGAGTTATTTTTATGTTAAATGTAGCTAAAATACGAAAAGAGTGGTTTATAGACCAGATCGAAACCCTGAAAAGCGAGGGCACATCCTACGCCGAGATAGCCAGCCGATTAGGGGTTAGGCCTCAATATCTGAACGCGATAAAGAACGCGGGCAGGGGCGCGTCGGAAAAACTAACCCTCAAGCTCTGCGAAGCATTCAACATAAACTATAATGATTTATTGGAACGTATTAGTGGGTATGAAGGACGCATCCCGGAAATACCGGAAATGAGCGAGCCGGGCACCCGCCTCTTCCCCTCTAAAAAAATCCCGCTTCACGCGGACAGCACCGGGGAGGCAGGGGAATGGATTAACGTGGGAAACCTGTTCCCCGACGCCACCTCTGCCATTCGTTATTATGGCGACAGCATGCCTGAATACCCTCCCGGATCGATTCTCGTTCTCAAACAGATGGAAAATTCCGACCTTATCGTATGGGGAATGAACTATTACGTGGAGACAGCCGACCTTGGCATCACGAAACGCCTGCAGGACGGGGGTAAAAACCACGTGGTGGCCTATAGCTCGAATGACAAAACATACCCCGACGGGCGGTTGGTGCATGAGCCCGTTAGAATACCAAAGAAAAACATACGCGCCTTGAGCCTTGTCCTCGGTTGCGTGAGCAAGGAGTTTGGCAAAGAAATAATTCCGGTAATAAACCACGAACAGTAACCTATCGCCAATGCTTCCGGGCAATTCCCCTTTGGATAACATTTAAGGTTTAATAATGAATACGTTGAAACAAAAAACGGAGATACACTGTTTTATTTACACGTGAAGTAGATTTGCTACGTTTGAAATTCGGCTCTCGCGAGAAAAGAAGCCGGATCCTGCTAAACGACGGGAAGTTCATGGGCATGACACTATCTTTAGTTTCTCTCTTTTTTATAACCTTCTTTAATAAAGTGAAGCGTATGAAACTTTTACCCGACAACTGGCAAGATATCTTTATCCCGGAATATCCACTGGTAGAGCTGATCGTCCGGGGGGTTATTCTCTACTTCTTTATCCTTTTCATGCTGCGGATTCTCACGAGGCGCACGACCGGCGAACTCACCGCGATGGACCTAGTATTTATCTTGCTGCTCACGGAGGCAGCTGCCCATTCCTTGGGCGATTATACCACCATTGGAGATGGGATCGTGATGTTGATCGTTTTCCTGCTTTGCAACCACGGCGTGAATCAATTGACTTACCATTCAAAATTCTTTCAAAAACTCTTTGAACATTCACCCCTGCAGATTATCAACGAGGGAAAGCTTAACTGGAGAAACATGCGAAAAGAGCTCCTCACCAAGGATGAATTAATGGCCCACATGCGAGAGAATGGCATCGAAGCCATCAGCGAGATAAAAAAAGCATTCGTGGAAGGCGATGGCAACATCTCGTTTGTCACCTACGAGAATAACAAAAGGAATCCGCCAAAAACAAGCTACGAAAAACCGGAATGACACGCTCGGGCATGTCATCACACTTATCAACCGGGGTGATTCATAAGCTACTTTTTCTTACCTTTGCATAATGTAGGATGCACCTCGGCATAGTTCAAGCAAGCTTGACTCTGCTCTCGGTTTTCACTACCTTTGTGGCGATAAACGCCGCCTCATTTGGTAATATAAAATAGCATGCCCACCATCGTCCTTGAAAGTTGCCCTGTCTGCGGCAGCCACGAGATAAAAAAAGCGTTCAACGCCGTGGATCACTTCTCGAGCGGGGAGACATTCCCACTATTCGATTGCCGCGATTGCGGGTTTCGTTTCACGAACAGCTTCCCCTCGCGAGACACGATCGGCAAGTATTACAATTCCGCGGGCTACATCTCCCACTCCAATACCCGCGAAGGGATCGTGAACAAGCTTTACCACTTCGCGAGGCGAATCATGCTGAAACGGAAAGTACGCCTCGTCTCACGCCACACGGGAGCCAAGCCCGTCCGGCTACTGGACATGGGGTGCGGCACGGGGCATTTTTTGCACGCGGCTCAGGAAGCGGGATTCATGGTCACGGGCATCGAAAAAGACGAAAAGGCGAGGAAGTACGCGCGCGCCGGCTTCGGGTTGGCGGTAAAAGACGAAGAAAGCTTCTGGAGCTTGGAAAGCGAGTCGTTTGACGCGGTCACCCTTTGGCACGTGCTGGAGCATTTGGAAGAATTGAACGAAAGCGTGGAGAATATAAAGCGCATCCTTGCACCGGGCGGGACAGCAATGATTGCCCTGCCTAATCACTACTCGTACGATGCAAAACATTATAAAACGTTTTGGGCAGCTTACGATGTACCGCGCCACCTTTGGCATTTCTCGCCCGATACCGTCGAGAAGCTACTCGCCAAGCACGGGCTGGTGATCGTGGAACAAAAGCGGATGCCGCTGGATGCTTTTTACATTTCGCTCTTGAGTGAAAAATACAGGAGAACCCCCGCCTTGCCCGGGTTTGCAAAGGCGTGCTGGATTGGTGCTACCGGCTTGATTAGCTCGCTTTTTAACGCCAAGCAATCCAGTTCCCTACTCTACATCGCGAAGAAAAAGTCCGATTGAAAGTATTTGTCAATCCCATCGATTCGTTGTATTTTTACACCCCCCGGTATAAGACGCGGGCACGGATTTTTTATCTCCATGCCTTAAACCGGGTGCCTTGATTTTAAAACGTGTAAACAGGCAATTATGGGCAAACGAAAAAAACCAATCCAATTTAACGATAAGCGGCTCTTTTACTCGATTCAAGAGGTGGCCGACCATTTCGCCGTGAATGTCTCGTTATTACGTTTCTGGGAGAAGGAGTTCGACAATATCAACCCTAAAAAAACGGCAGGAGGCACCCGCCAGTATACCCGCGAGGATATCCGGCAAGTGGAAGTGGTCTACCGGCTCGTGAAGGAGAAGGGAATGACGCTGGAAGGTGCCCGTCAAACACTAAAAATAAAAAAGGACGATGAAACACGACGAGCGGAAGCAATCAGCCGGCTTACGGAAATAAAGAGAGAGTTGCTGCTCCTCGAAGAGGAGTTTAACCACCTCCAAGAGCAGCAGAAATACTCCAAAACTAAAACGGAGTGAGGATGTGTTGATGTGTTGATGTGATGATGTGATCTTGAAATTCTGAAATAATATGAGAAAGCTCTTTATCCCCCTGTTCCTTTTGTTCACCGCGTGTACTTTCGCACAAAGCGAGCCTGTAAACGAGCCCGCTTTACGAGTGGGCGCGGAGGTCACCGAATCTTACCTCCCTCTCTTGGATGGAAAAAGAGTGGCCGTGATGAGCAACCAGACCGGCATGGTGGGCGAGGAGCACCTCGTGGACCTGTTGGTCCGCCACCGCGTTAACGTGGTGGGGATTTTTTCTCCCGAGCACGGTTTCAGGGGAACCGCCGACGCGGGAGAACACGTGAGTAGCTCGATCGACGAGAAAACCGGCACCCCTATCTGGTCGCTCTACGGTAGCGGGGGAGGAAAGCCATCGCCCGATCAAATGAAACGGTTCGATGTGTTGCTGTTCGACCTGCAGGACGTGGGGCTTCGCTTCTATACCTACTATGCCAGCATGGCACGGCTGATGGATGCTTGCGCGGAGCACGGTAAGAAGATGGTCGTCTTGGACCGGCCCAACCCCAACGGGTTTTACGTGGACGGCCCTATCCTCGACATGAAACACAAGTCGGGCGTGGGGTGGTTGCCCATCCCGGTAGTACACGGGATGACACTCGGGGAATTGGCACTGATGATTAATGGCGAGAAGTGGCTTCCTCAAGGGCGGGTGAGCGACGTGACCGTGGTTCCCTGTGAAAACTATACACGCCAGACCCGGTACGAACTGCCCATTGCTCCCTCGCCCAACCTGCCCACGGTCCAGTCCACTTACCTCTACCCATCCACCTGCCTGTTCGAAGGCACAGTGATGAGCCTGGGGCGCGGCACCCCCTTTCCTTTCGAGGTGTACGGGCATCCCGATTACAAGGGAAGCGACTTTTCGTTCACACCCCGTAGCGTGCCGGGCGCCAAGAACCCGCCCCTGCTCGACAAGAAATGTTACGGGGTGGATTTGCGTAACATACCGCACGAGCAGATCTGGGAAAACGAGTTCGACTTGTCGTACGTGATCGACGCGTACCATAACCTGGCTATCGGGGAAAAATTCTTCACCTCTTTCTTCGAGAAATTGGTCGGCGTGGACTACATCCGGAAGGATATCGTGGCCGGAAAATCGGCCGACGAGATCAAGGCAAAATGGGCAAACGACGTGGAAAAATTCAAACAGCAACGGGAACCCTACCTTCTCTATAGCGAGTAGCTGTCTGCATTTCAACGCGATATAGATTTTATGCCGCCAGTTTTATCACACATATTCCAATTACGAACGCGCCGCGTTCGCGATTAAACGGGTTTCAATACCGCCTTTTGATACAGGTTCGCTCCCCATCCAAACACGATTCCCAAAATCCCGAATAGTTTTTGTATTTTTGCACTTGGTAAAAATAATTGGCCACGGGCCGGAATCGTCAAATAAAAAATCAGTCAGTCAGATGGATATTGCAAGCAAGTACAACCCCGCGGAGGTAGAGGAAAAATGGTATAAATACTGGATGGACAACAACCTGTTCCATTCCGAGCCGGATGATCGTGAACCATTCACCGTGGTAAT
>JBBACU010000142.1:0-5803 GCA_041656815.1 Proteiniphilum sp. | reverse complement strand
GCCGAGCCAGCCGTTGCGCGGTCCCATCACGTGCTCGTAAATCGAATCCATGTGTCCGGTCATCCCGTTCACCATGCGATTTAACTGCTCTTCCAGCCAACCGGAAGGCTTGATGGAGCCAAGGGGCAGTTCCATGTAAGGCTTTGTTACTAAAGGAGCGCGGTTATTCAGGTAATTGCCGCTTAGATTTTTTCCCGCGGGATTCGCCGGTATGGCCATTGCCACCACGGTAAACAGGTAAAGAAAGAGAAGTCCGATTTTTTTCATAATTTGCAGATTAAATCATCACATCACCCAAATTGATTTACTTTTTTACTTCTTCGATATTGATTTCGAGGATGCCCACCGCGTGTTCCGGGTGTGGTTTCATTAACACCCGTATCTTGTCGGCAACGACCTCCCGCCCGGGGTGCACCATATTGAACTGGTCTTTGAACACGTTATACGCGTCCGTCAGGTACAAGGGGAATGCTTTCCATTCATCTTCCTGTTCGTATTCCAGGGACCACTCTCGCGGCACCAAGGTTCCACGACCATCGTCAAACCAGTAGATGGCCACGCTTTGTATGTTTGTGGGTTTGTCCAACGTGATCGTGATCCATTGGTCTTTTCCCTGCTCTCCCCAACTGGTCCAACGCGGTATCCCTTCATCGGAAGAAGAAGCGGGGATTTCATTATCGGCCACCGCCACCAAGTTATCGCTTTGATAGGTATGGGAAGCATCCAACGCTTTGTATTTCCCGTGAATAGCCAGATGGCGGTCGACATATGGTTGAACGGCATCGTTTTCCGGGAACCAGACCATCATGCTTCCGTTGTCCCGGTTATTCCACGCGTAATAGGGTAAGAGGGTCAGGCTGATCTCGCTGTTTCCTGCCGGGTTCTTTTCCCACGCCGGGACCTCTACCTTGGGAATGCCGTCCATCAGCCCTCCCGTGTAGGTTGATATGGCGGGTGTGCTTGGTATTTCGGGAACAAACACGTTAGGCAACCGGTCGTGATTATCTACTCCCTCCGCGGCATACACCAGCGGGCCGCGGGTGAGGCAAACACGCCCCCGGTTGGCCCGTACCTGGTCAATTGCCTTGGAATAGCGTACCGGCATGGGGAGGGTCAGTTCCACGACATCTCCTTTCTCCCATGTACGATCGATGATGGCAAATCCTTTAACCAGATTTGCTTGGGTCTCTTTCCCGTTCACTTTAATTGTCCAACCGGAAGGCTTGGCATCGATATAGGAGTATAATTCTCCCGGGACGAACTGGTTTCCGGTCCACGTGGGTATACGCAGGTGCATGGCGAAGGGGTGGCCTTCCTTCTCGGGGGTCACTTCCCACCGGACGGTTTCGCTGAACGGGTATCCCGTTGTCTGTTTCAAATGGACATCTCCCTTTTCCAAGGAAAGGGTGGCCGCGCTCCCCGCGTAGAAAGAGCAATAGATCTCGGTGGGGGTGGTAGCGTACATCAGCCCCGGGACTTGGGGGATCAGCCGTGCCAAGTTGGAAGGGCAGCAAGCGGTGCCAAACCAGGGCGAACGTCCTGCCATCCCATGGTTAAAAGGATCAATGCCATCTGCTTCGAGCGGATTGAGGTAGAAAAAACGATTCCCCTCGAGGTTAACCCCCGCCAACACGTTGTTCAGCAAAGCAACCTCCGCCACGTCCATGTACTTGCCGTCTTTTTCCATCAAGAACATCCGGTGATTGAAAAAGACATTTCCCACCGCCGCGCAGGTCTCGTCAAAAGCCTCTTTATTGGGTAGGTCATACTCGGGGCCGAATCCCTCGATCCCGTGTACCGCCCCCAGGCCACCGGTGATATGCATCCGGGTATCCACGATATTGTGCCAGATACTGTCTAATGCCGGACGCAGGCTTGTATCCCCCGTGTACACACTAACATCCGCCATCCCCGAGTAGAGGTAGGTGGCACGGACGGCATGCCCCACCGCTTTGGTTTGATCTCTCACCGGCAGGTGTTGCTGGGCATATTCGGGCGACATGGTCCCTTCCCCCTCCGGACGGTAAGTGACACCCCGGATATCGATGAATTTTTTTGCCATTTCGAGGTAGAGGCTGTCGTTGGTAACCCGGAAAAGTTTTACCAGTGCCAACTCGATCTCCTGGTGCCCGGGAGCTTGGTTGACAGGCTTGCCATCGTTGTAGTTAGGGTCGCCTTCGAAGAAAACCCGGTTGATATGGCGGGCATTGGCTTCTGCCACCCGCAGCCATTTATCTTTGCCGGTAGCCTGGTAATAGGCTATCGCTCCTTCATACATGTGTCCCATGTTGTACAACTCGTGGCTATGCACCACGTAGGAATAAGGCCTTTCTCCCATCCCATTGATGTCGTGCTTGGCCACGCCCGTGACGTGGGACTCGTAGTTATATCCATCCTCCTGTTGCGCCTCGGAGATAATATCGATGATCCGGTCCATCTCCCTTTCCAGTTCCGGGTCAGGCTCTAACAGCAATAGATAGGCGGCTCCTTCCATCACCTTGTATAGGTCTGACGAGACAAATCGATGCGGGAAGGGGAGTTCGTCTGGAATGCCTTTTAGGAAGTTGGCGGTCCGTTGTAGATTTTCTACCGCCGGTTTGGTTTTATCAAGAGCAAAAGGGACCAGTACCTCTTTTTGCGTGTGCAAGCGCGGAAGCCAAAAATCATCCTCCAGTGTAACCTCGTTAAAGGGTACCGGGGTCAATATTTCTTGTCCCCGCGTTGCGGGTATCGCGGCAAAACCTGCACGAGAACTATTTGCCAAGTTGGACGAGGGTACCATCGTGCCGAGCCTCGCGCCCCAGGAAAAAGCCCATGGGGAGGACTCAACCCGGTAATTCTGCCGGGCGTGCATGAAACTTGGCAAAAGGTTTAACGCGACGAGTAGACCGATGATTTTTGTTTGCATGATTTGTTTTCTTACCCGGCTTTTTTGTTAAGCCGAAACGACAAATATACAAACAAATTAGTAGGTCAAGATTACAAACACGCGAATAATACACCCAAAACTTGTTCGCAGGATAACGTGTCGCTATAATTCCCACCCGTTTCTATACTCATAATGCAGGAATCGATCCGCTTCCGGCATAGTAGGAAACGAGAGTTTTTCGGGATCGAAATTCAGGCTCTGAAAACTCATCTTTTCCCTCAATTCCGGCCTTAACGCGATGTTTCCCAACAGGACTGTTTCGGTCAGAGGCCCTGCCCAGTCGAAGTTTGAACCGGCCGGGTCACCTCCTTTACACGCAAGAATCCACTCTTGCCTGTGGCCGGGAGAAGAGATGAGGTATGGTTCGGGACGTTGATACGCTTCATCCAACGATCGGGGTAAGAGGTGATTGCCCAATATCATTCCTTTGCTCCCAATATACAGTACGCCGCCGGCACCCATTTGAATATCGGGTCCCATTTCGGCTAAACGAGGCGGGCGTAGTCCCCCGTCGTACCACGTGAGACGCAAAGGAGGCATCTCGCCCCTGGCCGGGAAATCATACGTGACGATGGAGCCGAGCGGGAAAGATTCCCCGTTGACCAGCGTGGAGGTACCCTGGACGCTCGTGGGGTATTTAAGTTTTAATATCCTGAAAACCGAATCAAACGAGTGACAGCCAATATCCCCGAGCGCGCCGGTACCGTAGTCGAGCCAACCGCGCCACCGGAAGGGATGGTACGATGGATGATAGGGACGTAACGGGGCTGGTCCCGTGAACAGATCCCAGTCGAGACTCTCGGGTATCGGAGGTGTATCTTCGGGACGCCTTACCCCTTGCGGCCAATACGTGTCGGACAAGCCCCTGTTAGGGCGATCGGTCCAGACGTGGACTTCCTCGATACTCCCGATGGCTCCATCGTGAATCATTTCCTGTAACCTGCGCGGGCCATCCCCGGCTTGACCTTGATTGCCCATCTGGGTAGCCACTTTATGTTCACGGGCTGCTTCGGCCAGCATTCGTGCCTCGTAAACCGTATGGGTCAGGGGCTTTTCGGTATAAACATGTTTGCCTCTCCTGATCGCTTCCATGCTGATGATGGCGTGGGTGTGATCGGGTGTGGCAACCATCACGGCATCGATCTCTTTTTGCTTGTCGAGCATGACACGAAAGTCCTTGTATCGTTGAGCCTTCGGGTAAAGTTTAAATACATTTTCTACCGAATTGTTCCAATCCACGTCACAGAGTGCTACAATATTCTCTGTTTTAGCTACATCTTCCAAATCAACACGACCCATTCCACCAATTCCAATTCCGGCAACGTTCAGTTTATCGCTCGGGGCCACGTGTCCCAATCCGGCTACCGTTCTAGCCGGAACAATGGTGAGTCCGCCGATTGCCAGGGCAGAGGTTCCGATGAACTCTCTCCGGCCCATTTGTTTTGAGTTTCTTGATTTCATACGACTAAAATTATTGATTTTCACTAAAGTTAGATATTCGCCCGCTATGGCATAGTTCACAAGTTAGTTGTTTTCTACGCTCGCTTATCGAAAACATTCAAGTAAGCTTGTCTTCTGCTCGTCTGGCTTAACGCGAATAGTTCAAATGTATCGTATGGAACTCGCGATAATCATTCCATATGGGTGCAATGGTTTGTATGCTCGTTTCATAACGAAGAATATTTATCAACAATTAATTGATTATCGGGGTCAGCACGATATTCCTGTAAGAAATAGCCGTGTGATCTCCCTGGAGATAAATCGGTCCGGGGGCGGTAACGTCCGACTGTATGGCTCCTCCCGTGGGGCCATGCACGGGTTGATTATCGACGATGGTCACCCCGTTCAGTATCACGGTAACATGTCTCTTGTAGAGAGTTATGTCAAGTTCTTGCCATTCCCCGGCGGCTTTTTCCGCCTTAACCGTGGGTGTAATTCTCGTGAATATAGCCCCCAAACTCCCTCCCGGGCTGAGCGGTCGATCGTATGAATCGGCAACCTGCACTTCATACATCCCGCGGAGATACACGCCGCTGTTACTCCCGGGAGGGGTATTCACCTCCAGCTTGATGTTGAAATCCTCGAATACTTCATCGGTGCGAAGATTTCCGTATCGAACGGGTGCTTCACCCTCTATTTGCTCGGGGTTATTAGTCAGGACACCTTCTTTCATTGACCACCCATTTGTCAAGTCGTCTTCTATCAAGTGCCATCCGGTTAAATCGTTATCGCTTTTGATTAACGGAATAGGCTCCCCGAATTCCACGTTGGCAAGATCGGGCGCGGGTGGCATTTCAGGCAACTTGATCCCTTTTATATACACCGAGTCGAGTCCCTGTCCGTTGACTTTCGGGCTTAGATAGTAGCCCGAAATACTATCTCCGCTCCTTTCCAACTCGATCCAGGTGGGATACCTCCGCGACAATTCAGGTTCCCCTTCCGCGTTCCTGGTCAACACGGCATTGCGGGGATTCCTCCCTACATGTAATTTGCCCCCGGCTACATACACGTAAGGTAACCCGTAAGCAATACCCCCGCCACCCCACATCAGGTCGGCGTCTAAATACCCTTCTTCCTGCCTCACTTGAAGCCAGCCAACGGATCGTTGCCCGAAATCGAAGGTCCATTGCCCCAGGTAAGAGGAAACATCGTTTTGGGGAGTGTCCGCCCGTGATTCTTGTGTTGGCGCACCACACGACAATGAAAAACATCCCCAACCAATCACTAAAATTAAACTCAAAATAGTTGCTGATCTCATAATATAAATTTTTAAAAAGTGTATCCTACAACACCGAACCGTAAATCTCCATGTCGGCGATCGCGACAGCTTGGTTGTCAAGTATTCGGAGTCGTACATAACGGGCTTTTACAGGC
>JBBACU010000141.1:0-5863 GCA_041656815.1 Proteiniphilum sp. | reverse complement strand
GATGATGTGAAATACCTGTTTTCGTTCGAAAGAGAAAAAAAATATAATTATTTCAGGAGAAAATTAACAAAACAATGACCACACGTAGAAATTTCATTAAAAAGACGGCCGCGGGGCTCTCCTTGCTTGCCGTTCATCCCTCCATGGCCGTATCATCGGTGACGGGAGCCCGGCAGCAGGCATATGTGTCTAACCGGCCGGCCCCGGGCGATCGGCATTTCATGTCGACCGCCGTCGAAAGCACGATCGCGAGAGTGAAAGCCAAGATAAAAGACCCTAAAATGGCTTGGATGTTCGAGAACTGTTTCCCAAACACGTTAGACACCACTGTCCAGTTTCGGATGGTCGGCGGGAAGCCCGACACGTTCGTGATCACGGGAGACATCGATGCCATGTGGCTCCGGGATTCCTCCGCGCAGGTCTGGCCGTACTTGCCACTCACTAAAAACGATGAGCCCCTGAAACAGCTCATCGCCGGAGTCATCCATCGGCAAACGAAATGCATCCTGATCGACCCCTACGCCAACGCGTTTTATCCCGAACCCCGGCCGGAGGGAGATTGGCAAGAGGATCTTACCGAAATGAACCCGCTGGTGCATGAGCGCAAATGGGAAATCGACTCGCTCGCGTACCCCATCCGGTTAGCGTACAATTATTGGAAAATAACCGGGGACACCTCCGTGTTTGACGCGGACTGGACAAAAGCGATGAACCTGGTGGTGCAAACATTCAAAGAACAACAACGTAAAGATGGCCTCGGACCGTACAAATTTCAACGAAAAACAGAGCGTCAGCTGGATACGTTGAACAACGATGGGTGGGGCAACCCGGTGAACCCGGTGGGGCTGATCGTCTCCTCTTTCCGCCCATCGGATGATGCCACTACATTCCAGTTCTTGGTTCCCTCCAATCTCTTCGCCGTAACCTCGTTGAAGCAGGTGGCCGAGATTGCCAAAAAGGTGACCAACGATGCCGCCTTGGCCGAGGAAAGCTCGGCACTCGCCGAGGAGGTGGCAACGGCAATCCAAAAGCATGCCATCGTGGAGCATCCAACGTACGGCAAAGTGTACGCGTTCGAGGTGGATGGCTTCGGGAACGCTTACTTCATGGATGACGCGAACGTGCCAAGTCTCTTGGCCATGCCCTACTTGGATACCATTGACGTGAACGATCTGGTCTACCAGAACACCCGGAAGCTGGTGCTGAGCAGCGATAACCCCTATTTCTTCAAGGGAACCGCCGGAGAAGGAATCGGTGGGCCGCATATCGGGTACGACATGATCTGGCCCATGAGCATCATCATGCGAGCCCGCACCACCACCAACAACGAGGAGATCAAGCACTGCCTGCGCATGTTGCGGGATACCGATGCCAATACCGGCTTCATGCATGAATCCTTCCATAAAGACGATCCCTCTAACTTTACCCGTAGCTGGTTCGCGTGGGTGAATACCTTGTTCGGGGAACTGATCGTGGACCTGGATGCCGAAGGAAAAATGAATCTCGTGAACAGCTTGTAAAACAATTAGAACGAATTAAAATCGCCATACTAACGAGGGCGTAAAAGATATAAAGGATGAAAAATCACAGGATGCTTATTGCTATACTGCTCGTGTCTGTATCGATGTTGAGTATAGGGAAAATAGAAGCCCGCGCGTACACCGATCCGGTGGATTACGTGAACATACTGATGGGTACCCTATCAGAATTTGCCCTTTCCAACGGGAACACCTACCCGGCCATCGCGGTTCCCTGGGGTATGAACTTCTGGACACCGCAAACCCGTAAGATAGGAGACGGATGGCAATACGCGTATACCGATTATAAACTCAACGGCTTCAAGCAAACACATCAACCCAGCCCATGGATGAACGATTACGGGCAGTTTTCGATTTTTCCCATGGTGGATAAGATGGAGTTCGATCAGGAAAAACGAGCCAGCTGGTTCTCGCACAAGGCAGAGGTGGCAAAACCCTATTATTACAGTGTATACCTTGCCGATTACGACATGACTACAGAGATCACGCCTACCGAACGGGCTGCCATCTTCCGGTTTACTTTCCCGGAGACCGACAGCGCTTTCGTTCTGGTGGACGCGTTCGACCGGGGATCGGCCGTGGAAATCCTGCCCGCGCGAAACGCCATCATCGGGTATACCACCCGCAATAGCGGCGGCGTGCCCGAAAATTTCAAGAATTATTTCGTCGTGGTGTTCGACAAGCCCTTTGAAGTGACCCGGACCGTGTCCGACGGAACGATAGGAGAAGGCAACAAGGCAGAAGCAAACCATACCGGCGCGTTCATCGGCTTTTCTACCGGGCGGGGCGAGAAGGTGGTCGCGAAGGTGGCTTCCTCCTTCATTAGCCACGAGCAGGCGTGGCAAAACCTGAAAGAGGTGGAAGCATCCGACTTCGAAACGATAAAACAAGCAGGACGCGACGCGTGGAACGAAGTGCTCGGTAAAATTGAAGTGGAAGGAGGCAACCTCGACCAGAAACGCACGTTTTATTCCACCTTTTACCGTTCTACCCTGTTCCCCCGCAAGTTTCACGAGATCACCGCGGACGGGAAAGTAATGCATTACAGCCCATACAACGGACAGGTGCTTCCCGGGTACATGTATACCGATACCGGCTTCTGGGACACGTTTCGCGCGTTGTTTCCCTTCTTGAACCTGGTCTACCCGTCGATGAACGTGCAGATGCAGGAAGGACTGGTCAACACCTACAAGGAGAGCGGTTTCCTGCCGGAGTGGGCCAGCCCGGGGCACCGCGGGATCATGATTGGCAATAACTCGGCTTCCGTGGTCGCGGATGCCTACCTCAAAGGGTTGCGCGGTTACGACATTGAAACCCTTTACGAGGGGATGTTGCACGGCACCGAGAACGTGCACCCGAGAGTTTCTTCCACGGGGCGCTGGGGGCACGAGTATTATAACACGTTGGGTTACGTGCCTTACGACGTGGGGATTAACGAGAACGCGGCACGCACGCTGGAGTACGCGTACGCCGACTGGACGATATACAAGCTCGCGAAAGCACTTGACCGGCCCCAAGAGGAGATTGACCGCTTTGCTAAACGAAGCCAGAACTACCGCAACCTTTATTCGCCGGAGCACAAGTTGATGCGAGGACGCAATAAAGACGGTTCCTTCCAGTCCCCGTTTAGTCCCTTCAAATGGGGGGACGCGTTCACGGAAGGAAACAGCTGGCACTATACATGGTCGGTATTCCACGACACGCAAGGACTGATCGACTTGATGGGCGGCAAAAAAGAGTTCACGCGTATGCTCGATTCGGTGTTCGTGATGCCGCCTGTCTTCGATGACAGTTATTATGGCGGTGTTATTCACGAAATTCGTGAAATGCAGATCATGAACATGGGGCAATACGCGCACGGGAATCAACCCATCCAGCATATGATCTACCTCTATAACTACGCGGCCGAGCCGTGGAAAGCCCAATACTGGGTGCGCGAGGTGATGGATAAGCTGTATAATCCCAATCCCGATGGCTATTGCGGGGACGAGGACAACGGGCAAACATCGGCTTGGTACGTTTTCTCGGCGCTTGGGTTTTACCCGGTTTGTCCCGGTAGCGACGAGTACGTCATTGGCTCGCCGTTGTTCGAGAAGATGACCATCCATCTGGAGAACGGAAACAAGGTAGAGATCAACGCGCCGGGCAATTCCCACAGCACTCGTTACATCTCCGATATCCGCTTGAACGGAGAGACGTACACTAAAAATTACTTCACGCATGGCGACTTGATGAATGGCGCGACCATCGATTTCACCATGTCGGATACACCCAATACGTCGAGAGGGATTAACGCATCCGATTTCCCTTACTCGTTCTCTAACGAGGACAAATAGCTGGAAACTATAACTAGGACCAACGTATAAAATGGACCGCCCGTGTGAAGATTGCTTCACACGGGCGGTCCCCTTATTATTTTACCGGGATGGCACTATCAGGAAAAAATAGGGTGATTTTGAGAAAAAGGTTGGTGGATTCGGCAATGCTTATTACCTTGCGCTCCCAAGATTCCACGTGAAATACGAGACGCCAAACTAAACTTTTTTTACCCGGGCGTGTTTCATTGTTGGTCCCGGTGACCTGTAGTAACAGAATAAGGGATATTGCTGAATATACATTATGCGTAGAAGTATTGTTCTTTTTCTAACTTTACTGCCGCTGGTAATGCTCACCAGCTTGTCGTGTCCGGTAAAACAGAACGTCAAGCAGCTATTGGGTGTCCCGGCCGCAAATGCCTCTTTGCAAGTAGAGAGAGGCAGCAACGCGGTGTGCGCCTACGCGTCCATTCAAAACGACAAGATCGATAAACGGGAAACAAAGCAAAACCATGTAGATGCCAAATCTACTTTCTGCAGGCTTCTTTTGCAGCCCTTCATGCCGGATCATGCCATCCATGATAAAAGTACAGGCACCGATCCGGTACCTTCTACTTCAACTCCTCTATTTATTTTTTACAGGCAACTAATAATTTAGTACTGTTCCTTTTTACCTGACGGTTGATAATTGAGCACTACCTGCTCGGCGACATTGTTGTTTTTTTCCGGTTCATCTGTCGATGCCTCCTCGATAACAGAAGGGAGGTGTAATAGAGCCTTTTAGTATAGAATAAAAGGTGATTGGAGGATAATCACGCGCACGAGGCAGTTGGAGGCATCAAAACGAATCAGCGCGTTCTCGCGTGAACTACATCGATAATAAAAACAAAAAATAAATCACAATGAAACTACTGAGAAATAACTGGACGTATATTCTTGGTGCCGTCGTGGGTGCCATAGGAGGATATTTATACTGGCGTTACGTGGGATGTACAACAGGCACTTGCCCGATTACTTCATCCCCTACCAATACAATTATTTACGGAACGGCAATGGGTGCCTTGCTGGGTGGGATCTTCACGAAAAAAGACCGGCAAGCAGCGGAGAAAAAATAGAATTAAGACTTTAAAAATCAATCAAATAAAAATAATATGAAACGAGCATTCAAATCATTAAACGCCAGGACATGATTAAAGCGAGTTCCATACCCCGACAAGAAAAAAATAAAATAATCGTATGAAACGAGCATGTAAATCATTAAACACAAGAACATGATTAAAGCGAGTTCCATACACCATAGTATAAAAAATGAATTAATCGTATGAAAAAAATAACGTTAGCGGTTGTACTTGCATTGCTGTTTGTTACAGCTTGTACCGCGAAATCAGGAGATAATAACAGTCAAGTTTCAACTGTAGAGAAAGTGGAAACCCCCGTGAAAACGATTAATCTGACGAAAGCGGAGTTTTTAGAGAGGGTGGTCAATTATGAAGAGAATCCCGAAGAATGGGTGTACTTGGGCGATAAGCCGGCCATCATAGATTTTTACGCGGATTGGTGCGCTCCTTGCCGGATCGTGGCCCCTATCTTGGAAGAGTTGGCGGCGCAATACGAAGAAGAGATCTATATCTACAAGATAGATACGGAAGAAGAACAGGAGCTGGCCGCTGTTTTTGGAATACGGAGCATACCTTCTATCTTGTTTGTTCCCATGGGTGACCAGCCTCAAATGGTGGCAGGGGCATTACCCAAAGAGAGTTTTGAAGAGGCTATCCAAGACATCCTGTTAAGACAATAGGACCCGTTCGCGAGGGAACTTTCGAAATGTTTTAACTAAAAAAGCAGAATAATAGGGATGCGCGGTAAAAGGTGTATCTCCTATTATTCGCTTGAATAGAACTATTCTGTTAAGCCAGATGAGCAAAGCCAAGCTTGCTTGAATATTTTCGATAAGCGATGTGCAGAAAGCAAATTTATTTGCATTATGCCGTCGCGAGAAAATATCTAAGT
>JBBACU010000140.1:0-5878 GCA_041656815.1 Proteiniphilum sp. | reverse complement strand
TCAGTTTAAGCATACCGTCATTTTTGTTTTTGCGGCATGCAATATATGTATATTTGTATTCAGATTTCAAATACGTATACTATGATAGGTAGGCAGATCGTGCTTAAAACGCGTTGCCTGTACGGTGTTTCGTATGAAACGAGCATGAGAATCATTCTCACACAAGTACATGATTAAAGCGAGTTCCATACACCATAGTGTAAAAAATGAATTAATCGTATGAAAATCCCGTGAATAGTGAAATTATTAAATAATGCTATCTTTGTACTCCAATTAGCGGCGTGCTTGATACATGCCCATAATGCAAATCCCAGAAATAATTGATAATATAAAAATATATGTCCGACGATAAAAAGATTATTTTTTCGATGGTAGGCGTGAGCAAAATGTTTCCGCCTCACAAACAGGTACTGAAAGATATTTACCTTTCGTTTTACTACGGTGCCAAGATTGGTATTATCGGCCTGAACGGCTCGGGGAAATCGACGCTGTTGAAGATCATAGCCGGTATTGAAAAAGAATACCAGGGCGAGGTGGTGTCCGATAAAAGCTTCACGGTGGGTTACCTGGAACAAGACCCACAACTCGATCCAAGCAAGACGGTAGTCGAAATAGTACGCGAAGGCGTGCAACCGGTGATGGACCTGCTGACCGAGTACGAGGATATCAACCTGAAGTTCGGGTTGCCGGAATATTACGAGAACGAAGACAAGATGAACGCGCTCTTTGCCCGCCAGGCGGATCTTCAGGATAAGCTGGACGCGGCCGACGCGTGGAGCATCGACAACCGGTTGGAGCGGGCGATGGACGCGCTGCGTTGTCCTCCCGAAGATCAACCGGTTCACGAATTGTCGGGTGGAGAAAAGCGGCGGGTAGCCCTCTGCCGCCTCCTCCTGCAGGAGCCGGACGTGTTGCTGCTGGACGAGCCCACCAACCACCTCGACGCGGAGTCGATCGACTGGTTGGAGCAACACCTGCAACAGTACAAGGGAACGGTGATCTGTATCACGCACGACCGGTACTTCCTGGACCACGTGGCCGGTTGGATCCTTGAACTGGACCGGGGCGAGGGCATCCCTTGGAAGGGGAATTATACCTCGTGGCTGGAGCAGAAGACCAAGCGGATGGAGCAGGAAGAGAAGCAAGCGAGCAAGCGCCGCAAGACGCTGGAGCGAGAGCTGGAGTGGATCAACCTGGCACCCAAAGCGCGGCAAGCGAAAGGAAAGGCACGTTTGAACTCATACGAGAAACTGTTGAACCAAGACCAGAAGGAGCGAGAAGAGAAACTGGAGATCTTTATCCCGAACGGGCCTCGCTTGGGGAACAAGGTGATCGAGGCGATTGGCGTGAAAAAGGCGTTTGGCGACAAGCTGTTGTTTGACGACCTCAACTTCATGCTTCCGCCTAACGGCATCGTGGGAGTGATCGGGCCTAACGGCGCGGGGAAAACCACGCTTTTCCGGCTGATACAGGGAATGGAACAAGCAGATGCCGGCACGTTTGAAGTGGGGGAGACCGTGGTGACGGCATACGTGGACCAGGCGCACGAGGCAATTGATCCCGCCAAAACGGTGTACCAAGTGGTGTCCGGCGGATCGGAATTCGTGAAAGTGGGCGGAAAAGAGATCAACGCCCGCGCGTACCTTTCCCGTTTTAACTTCTCGGGAGCAGACCAAGAGAAGCTGTGCGGCGTGCTGTCGGGCGGAGAGCGTAACCGGTTGCATCTGGCACTCACGCTAAAAGCAGGGGCTAACGTGCTGCTGCTGGACGAGCCGACCAACGATATCGACGTGAACACGTTGCGGGCACTGGAAGAAGGGTTGGAGAACTTCGCGGGATGCGCCGTGGTGATCTCGCACGACCGCTGGTTCCTGGATCGTATCTGCACGCATATCCTGGCCTTCGAGGGCAACTCCGAAGTGTTTTACTTCGAAGGTTCCTACAGCGAGTACGAGGAGAACAAGAAGATGCGCCTCGGAAACGAAGAACCAAAACGGGTTCGCTACAGAAAACTTTAGTTGATTTGATGATTTGATGATGAGACTAATGTGCCAATGTGCTAATGTGCCAATGTGCTAATGTGCCAATGTGACTAATATGCCAATCTAATTTTTCGATGCGATGAAGCGCGGTGATGCTTGACGATATGAAAAAATTAGTAACGATTGCCCTGACCATCGCTGTATGCTTTGCTCTGCACGGGCAGAGCCGGGTGTATAAAGGGACCGTGATTGACGCGGAGTACTTCACGCCGGTCGCCTATGCCGCGGTGTATATCCAAAACACCCGGTACGGAACTGTCGCGAACAACGTGGGCGAGTTCTCGTTCGAGGCTCCCGACTCGCTGACGAATACTCAGCTGGTGATTGCCCGGGGAGGGTTTAACATACAGTATCTCCCCCTCGTTGGTGATGCGCCTCCGCATTTGATGATTGCCCTGCAGCCCGATGACTTTCAAGCGAAATCAAAATCCCTGCAAGACAGCTTGATAATAGAAGCGGGCGGTTTTGCGGCATTTCTCTCTAAGGCGGTCAACTTTGTGACGGGCGACTGGATCCCGCTGGGCAACCCGGAGACAAACCGGTTCGACTTTGGGAGGATACAGACTTTTCCTACCTATAATCCCATCGAAGGAGTCCGGTTGAGGGCGGGCGTTGCTTCTACCTCGCGGTGGAGTCCCCGCTTCTTCGTGAGGGGATACGCCGCCTACGGGTTCAAAGACCAACGCGTTAAGTACAGGGGCGAGGCAATCTACTCATTCACGAAAAAGGCGTACCACGAGGAGGAGTTCCCGAAGAACAACCTGCGGTTGGTGTACGAGAACGACCTATACTCCCCCGGCGAGATACACCCCCGTTCGCCCAATGACCTGCTACTGATCACCTATCGGCGCTCGCTTAACGAAGCCACCTACCGTAGCTTTAGCGAAATCAATCACGAACGGGAGTATAAAAACGGGCTGGCACATACCTTTTGGATGCGCCGATCGCGGCTTATCCCCCAAGGGACGTTGCAATTCACCCGGCAGGCGGGCAACACGCTATTCCGGGATGAAGAACTGAGGACTGCCGACGTGGGTGTGATGCTGCGTTACTCTGTACGAGAGGCGTATGATCAGCGGAAACGAAAGAGGATACCGCTGGAGGTGACAAGTCCCGTCTTTTTTCTTTCCCATACCGTGGGGTTGAAAGATTTCTTGGGTGGCGAAGTGCCGTACCATCGGACGGAGTTCTCGGCACAGAAGCGCTTCTTGCTGGGGAGCAGCGGCCGGCTCGATGTGATAGGGGAGGCCATGAAAGTGTGGAACAAGGTGCCTTTCCCGTTATTGGTCTACCCCAATCAGCGTTACCGGCACCATATAGAAAGCAACGCCTTTTTCTTGACCCGGTCGCTGGAGTTCGTGGCGGATGAACAGGTTACCTTCCGGATGACGTTCGTGGGCGACGAGCTGTTGTTGGCGAAAGTCCGCCTGCTCGACCGGCTGGGCTTCCGGGAGTTAATCACGTTGCGGGGAGCGTACGGCCGCCTGAGCGATAAGAATCGCCCCGGTATTAGCACGGACACCTATTTCTTTCCCCCGGTTTCGCGCGTGTATGAAAACGCGCCTTACGTGGAAGGAACCATCGGGATCACGAATATACTGGGACTTTTGCGCGTGGAGTACGTGCACCGGTTCACCTACCGGGACCATCCCGATGCCTTGTTAGGAACTTTTAGGGTTGATGTGACGTTATGATTTGTCAATGTGGTGATTTGATGATTTGTTGATGTTTGCAAAGATAAAGAGATGCGTAAAGGAGGAGAACGGATGAAAGGTAGGATAGCCGACATGTGGCTCAACATTTTCTGGAAGAGTCCCGATCATTTGTGGGCCCTGAAAGTGACGGTGTCCATTGCTTTCCTGTTGATTCCCGCGGAGTTGATTTTCCATAACTCGTTTATCGGCACCACCATGGCACTGGGGGTGGTGGCGATGGCGTTAGGAGAAACCGACGTGCACCCGCGAGGGCGATTGAAGTCGGCCAGCATCGCCTTGCTCCTCTTTTTTATCGCAAGCAGCATCGTCATGCTAACGCTCCCTTACCCGGCGGTCTTTGCCACGGTACTGGCTCTTATGGCATTCTCGCTGATTATCATGGGCAGTGTCAACTCCCGGCTCCAGGGGGTCGCGTTCGGGGCTATGCTCATTATTGTCTACACGATGCTGGGATCCGAGAACAGCACAGCGTGGTATCAGCAGCCCATGCTTTACGTGATTGGAGCTTCGTGTTATTCGCTGATCTCTATTCTGTTGCTTTATCGCAAACCCTACCGGATATTGCAAGAGCGGTTGGCCCGGGGTTTCCATTACTTGGCAGAATACATCAACCTGAAATCGGAGCTCTTCCCGAGCAAGCCCCAGTCGCAGTCCCTTATCCGCAACCAGTTGGCACAGAAGAATATTGCGCTGGCGCAGCAGGTGGAATCCTGCAAGCAAGGGCTGTATAGCTTCACGGAAGAGAGCAGCGCCGAATCACTTCCCATGGTGGATTATTATTACCGGAAATGGTTTTTATTGCAAGCCATGCAAGAGCGGGCCATCTCCAGCCACGAGCAGTACGATCTGCTAAGCCGGCAAGTGAAAAACACCGAGCTTCTGGAAGGATTCGGATTGCTGATGCGTGAGATCGCGTCTGCCATGCATCGCTATGCCGACGCGTTATTATCGGAGCAACCCTACAAGCACCCCTTGTCGTTGGAGTGGACCGTGTCCGCCACCCGGAAGATGCTCAAGGCAGAGAAAGGACAACCTCATTATCACACGTTGTCGCTCCTGATGCGGAACCTATCGGGACTCGAAGAGAACCTGCGGCAAGAGAACACGGCAGAACAGATTGATGTATCGGTCTTTCATAGTCGTCGTCCGGAAAGAAGGAACCTAAAGTCGATCCTCACCCCCAAGCACCCCCGCTTTCGGTACGCGGCGCGGCTCACGCTCTGCTGGTTGCTGGGCTTTGGCATCATGCACTCCATCGAGTACGGGAAAGGGGCGTGGATATTGCTTACCTCATTGATCGTGCTTCAGCAGACCTACAGCGCCACCCGTACCCGGCTATTTCACCGGGTGTTCGGCACCATGCTGGGAGTACTTTTAGGGGTCACGCTTGCATACTTGCTACCCACCCTTGCGGGGCAAATACTGCTTCTCCTTTCGTCCATCTACCTTTTTTATTACTGGATCGGCAAGAACTACACGGTCGCCGTCATCTTTATCACCACCTTTGTGCTCGCGGCCTTCAACCTGCTGTCCAACCAGGGGGTCGCGGTGATGTTGCCCCGGATTGTCGAGACAGTCGTGGGAGGCCTATTGGCTTACTTGGTCGTCCGTTTCGTGCTTCCCGGCTGGCAGTACAAGCAGTTGCCCAGCCTCCTGCTCAACGCGGTGGCCAAGAACAAGCGCTATTTCGAGAGCATCTACGACGGGTCGGTCACCGAAGAGGCGTACCAGCATAACCGGCGTACCGCGTACAATGCCGACAACGAACTAACCTCGGCTTGGAAGGGAATGCGATTAGAACCTAAAAAGCAGAAAGTGTATCAAGACCGGGCGTTTACCCTTTCCAACCTGAACCACGCATTGCTCTCCTACATCTCCGCGTTCGGGGTGCACCGGTTGTCCGACACCCTTTCGGGGAAAGAGCGTGATTTTTGCCGCGACGTGAGCGGGGTGCTCCAGTACGTGACCGAACTGCTCACGAACCGTGCCGACGAGTCGCTCATGGAGCATCACCTGCAAGTTGCCGGATGCTGGGACGAGCGGATAGACGAGATGAGAAACGACCCCGAAAACCGGCGGGTAGGGCTTATCTACAACATTGCCCACGTGTCGCGCCAGCTG
>JBBACU010000139.1:0-5892 GCA_041656815.1 Proteiniphilum sp. | reverse complement strand
ACAAGAAATACGATTCGGGAGAGGAGATCGAGTTTGATTATGATACCGACCCGGTCGACGATTTTGAAGAGGGGATCCCCATGCTGCATGAATCGATGCTCGGGAAATCCACGTTAAGGGAAACACCCGCGGCTCCAGGGATCGGAAGGACTTCCGTCGGTCAACGAAGGGGCGCGCCGCATCCTTACCTCGCCGACCTATACAAGAACGAAAGCATCGATGCGTTAAAAAAAGGGCTTATCTACAGCGAGATTCTCCAACGGAAGTATTAACGAGGCAATCATCGGGATTTACACGCGATACGACATAAAATGGCGGGCAGCCCTGTGCCCGCCTCGAAAGGCAATGAACAAACTATAAACAGTATAACTAATCGAAATGGCATTACAATTTATTAGTGCTGAAGAGGCAGCGTCGCTCGTGAAACACGGCGACAATGTTGGCTTCAGCGGCTTTACTCATGCCGGCTGCCCCAAGGTGGTGCCGGTAGAAATCGCCAAGCGGGCAGAAGCAGAGCACGCGAAAGGCAACCCATTCAAGATCGGCGTTTTCACGGGAGCATCCACGGGTGACTCCATCGACGGCGCGCTCGCCCGCGCGAAAGCAATCAAGTTCCGCACCCCTTATCAAACAAACCGGGATACCCGGGAAGCACTCAACAAGGGGGAGTTTGACTTCTTTGACCTACACTTGTCGCAACTCGCGCAGGAAATCCGTTATGGTTTTTACGGGAAGATAAACGTGGCCATCGTGGAGGCGTGTGAAGTGACAGACGACGGGGAGATTGTCCCTACCACCGGGGTGGGCATAACGCCTACCATTTGCCGCGTGGCCGATATCATCATCGTGGAACTGAATAAGAAGGTTCCGTCAAAATTACGCGGCATCCACGACATCTACGAGCTTCAAGACCCGCCCAAGCGGCGCGAGATACCCATCTACGAGATTCAAAACAAGATAGGGCTGGGCTACGTGAAAGTAGATCCCCGCAAGGTCAGGGTGGTGGAAACCGAGCGGGACGGCGAAGGCGGCGGTTTTGCCCCCGTGGACGAGGTAACGGCGCGTATCGGTGAAAACGTGGCGAACTTTTTCGTGGCCGAAATGAACGCGAAGCGGATCCCCCCGCATTTCTTGCCCATTCAATCGGGCGTGGGAAACATTGCCAATGCCGTGCTGTCGGCCATGGGAAGCCATCCCGATATTCCCCGTTTTGAAGTGTATACCGAAGTGATTCAGGATGCGGTGATTGATATGATGCAAAAGGGAAATATCTCTTTCGCGAGCGGTTGCTCCCTCACCGTGAGCAACGAGGTGCTTCAAAAGTTCTATGACGACCTTGATTTCTTCAAGAATAAACTGGTGTTGAGGCCTTCCGAGATCTCGAACAACCCGGGACTCGCGCGCAGGCTGGGGATTATCTCGTTAAATACCGCCATCGAAGTGGATATCTTCGGGAGCGTGAACTCCACCCACGTGAACGGCACCAAGATGATGAACGGCATTGGTGGATCGGGAGACTTCACCCGCAACGCCTACCTTTCTGTCTTCCTGACACCCTCCACGGCAAAAAACGGTGCTATCAGCTGCATCGTGCCCAAGGTGACACACGAGGATCACAACGAGCATTCGGTGAAGATCGTGGTATCGGAATACGGGGTGGCCGACCTCCGGGGAAAAGGACCGAAGAAACGTGCCGTGGAGCTCATCGAAAAATGCGCTCACCCCGATTACCGCCCGTTGTTGCATGAATACCTCAACCGCGGCGTGGAAGGACATATTCCCCAGGACTTTTACAGCTGCTTCGCGTTTCACCAGGCGTTGAAGGAGACGGGCAGCATGATGAATACCGACTTCTCGAAGTACCCGAAATTTTAACAGTCATGTACCGTTAACAGGTACACCCTGCTGGATCAGGTAAAAGGCTACCGTACCAAGTTTTGCTGCTTGGTGGGTAGCCTTTTGTTTGCTTGTCCCCTCACGGGTTGTATTTTTGGCGGTACTCCTTGGGGGTTAACCGGGTCTCTTTCTTGAACGACTTGGAGAAGTGAAACGGATCGTAGTACCCGAGTCGGAACGCGATCTCTTTAATCTTTAAATCGGAGAACTGTAAGTAAGAACACGCGCGTTGAATTTTTAACTGGTTGTAATATCCCATGGGGGAGTAAGAGGTCTTTTTGTGAAACAAATTCCCGAAATGGGAGGGAGAGTAGCCGATATGTCCCGCGATATCTTCCAGGCTGATATTTACCTCCAAGTTGTTTTTCATGAAAATAATGCTTTTCTGCACCACATCCATCTCCTTCACATTCTTGACCTCCCTGAATTGGGTTATATATTTAATGGAAGCGAGGAAATAAGAGAGGCAATAACTCACGAACTCCAAATTTTCGGGGCTGTATCCCATTTCCAAGTTTTGGAACATCTCTTCAAATAGCATGATCCTATCGCCCGGCCTGCTGCTGTGTGTTTCGTCGGTATCCGTTTTCTTTCCGGTGATGGAAGCGAAAAGATCGATCTCCTCCCCCCTGAAATGAATCCAGTAAATGCTCCACGGGTCGTGCGCGTCTGCCCCGTAAGCATGTGCTTCGCCCGCGGGCAGTATAAATACCTGGTTTCGTTCCATGCGATGCTTTTCACCGTGGAACACGATCCATCCTTTGCCGCTCTCGCAATAAATAAGGATATGTTGGTTCGCCCCGTTTCTCCTCTCCCTGAAATGGTGCTTCGCTTCCGGGTAGTAGCCAATATGGGTCACGTGTAAGCGTTTCGTGACAGCATTTGTCTTCAAGTAATCCCGCACGTTGTAAGGCAGGATGATTGCCTTCTCGTTTTTAAATCCTTCCGCTATTTTATCTATCATGTTATTTTACATCTATATATTGAAATTATACATGATTGCCGGTATATGCCTGATTTGTTGTTAAAATCAATACAAAAATAATCATTTTTTACATTTAATACCAAAAATAATACATTTTAATTATTTTTTGTTCCCTTATATTTGCATTAATAAAAAATGAAGCCATGCGCGACGAAAAAAACAACGTGAACAGTCGATACCTGATTTTGATCTCCCTTATTGCCGGGATGGGCGGCTACCTGTTTGGATATGATTGGGTAGTAATAGGGGGCGCCAAAGCATTTTACGAGGTCTATTTCTCCATAGCAAATATCCCGTGGTTGCAGGGATGGGTGATGAGCAGCGCGTTGTTGGGTTGCTTGATTGGCGTGGTTATCTCCGGGGGCTTATCCGACAAGTACGGCAGAAAGTTCATGATGATACTGGCCGCCATCGTGTTTGGTTTATCCGCGTTCGGGACGGGAGCCGCCACCACGCTTGACGTGTTCATCCTGTTCCGGGTAATCAGCGGGGTAGGCATTGGCATCGCGTCAAATATCTCACCGATGTACTTGTCCGAGGTTTCGCCTCCCGCGGTGCGGGGCAAGTTCGTGGCCATATACCAGTTAGCCGTCGTGTTGGGAATCCTGTCGGCTCAAATCGTGAATTGGTTGATCGCGCGACCGGTAATTCCCGGCGAGGATATCTTGGTTTCATGGAACGGGCAGATGGGCTGGAGATGGATGTTTTGGGCACCTGTCCTTCCCTCCATTATATACCTTTTATTGGCCTTCGTGGTACCCGAGAGCCCTCGTTGGCTTGTCTCGAAGGAAAAATACGGCAAAGCAACCGATATATTCACCCGGATAGTGAACCGGGCGTACGCGGAAGAGTTGGTGGGCGAGGTTCAAAAATCGATCTCTCACGTGGCCGAAAAAATCCCGTTGTCGCGCCTCTTCAAAGGGAAAGCCCTCAAGATAGCCGTGATTGGCATAACGATAGCCATACTGCAACAGTGGTGCGGCATAAACGTGGTGTTCAACTACGCGCAGGAGATATTTTCCGCCGCGGGTTACAGCGTCTCCGATATGCTCTTTAATATCGTGGTGACCGGGGTGGTCAACGTTGTCTTTACCTTCGTGGGCATGTATACCGTGGACAAGCTGGGCAGGCGCTCGCTCATGCTCATGGGAACCATCGGCCTGTCCATTATCTACGCCGCGCTGGGTGCCGGGTACTACTTCCGGTTGGAAGGGATGATCATGCTGGTTCTTGTCGTCTTGGCCATCGCGTGTTACGCCATGACCCTTGCACCGGTAACCTGGATCGTGATCTCCGAAATCTTCCCTACCCACTTGCGTGCCAAAGGAATGGCCGTCTCCACTTTTGCCCTTTGGAGTGCCAGCTTCGTGCTTACTTATACCTTCCCGCTCTTGAATAATGCACTGGGTGCCTATGGTACGTTTTGGCTATACGGGGTGATATGCGTGGCAGGGTTCCTTTTTATCAAGGCGTATTTGCCGGAAACGAAAGGAAAAACCCTGGAGGAGATCGAAGAAATAATTGCCGGACAATAAAATATACACTGATTTTTCAGTGAATGGATAGAGTGATAATTAAACTTTCGGGAGTGGTCTGTATAGCTAAATGTGAGACCTATAGCTTTTTGGTGAATCGCTAACGGGTCACGAAATAGTGAAAGTCGAGACATTCAGCTATGAACACACGACAAGTGAAGTTTGAAACAGTAATTTTTTACAGGAATTGAAATGACGAACGATTTGATTCAATCGACAGTAAACACCCCTGTCGTGAAAGCGTGGATGGAAGAGGTGTTTTTGCCGACCTACGAGGTAGGGGAAGAAGAGAAGAACCCGGTCTTTCTTGAAAAGAGAGTCTACCAAGGGAGCTCGGGCGCGGTATACCCTTACCCCGTGATTGAAAAAATAACCGATGAAAAAAAGGATAAAGCATACAAGGCCCTTTTTATCGAGAACAAGTACATCAAAGTGATGATCTTGCCCGAGCTGGGAGGGCGAATCCAGATGGCGTACGACAAGATAAGGGAGTCGCATATTTTTTATTACAACCAGGTCATCAAGCCCGCGCTGGTGGGATTAACCGGCCCGTGGATATCGGGAGGGATCGAGTTTAACTGGCCCCAGCACCATCGTCCCAGCACCTTCTATCCCACCGAGTTTTTGATCGAGGAGCATCCCGACGGGAGCAAAACCATTTGGTGCAACGAGGTGGAGCGCATGTTCCGCTTGAAAGGCATGCATGGCGTCACGCTTTACCCCGACAAGGCATACATCGAGGTGAAGGCAAAGGTGTATAACCGCACCCCTTTCCCGCAGACCTTCCTCTGGTGGGCCAACCCGGCCGTGGCGGTGGACGACGCCTATAAATCGGTGTTCCCGCCCGACGTGAATGCTGTTTTCGACCACGGGAAGAGGGACGTCTCCTCGTTCCCCATCGCCACCGGCGTGTACTACAAGCACGATTACTCGGAAGGGGTGGATATATCAAGGTATGCCAATATCCCGGTGCCCACCTCCTACATGGCAATCCAGTCGGAATACGATTTCGTGGGCGGGTACAACGAGAAATCCGGGGCGGGCTTGCTGCACGTGGCCAACCACCATATCTCCCCCGGGAAAAAACAGTGGACATGGGGGAACGGCGACTTCGGGAAGGCGTGGGAGCGCAACCTGACCGACGAAGACGGGGCGTACATCGAGCTGATGACCGGCGTGTATACCGATAACCAGCCCGACTTCACGTGGCTGCAACCCTACGAGGAAAAAACTTGGTCGCAGTACTTCATGCCGTACGCCGGGGTAGGTAACGTGAAGAACGCGTCGAAGGATATTATTGCGAACCTTGATGTGAGCGGGGAAACAGCTTCCGTCGCGGTTTATAGCACGTCGGAGAGGGAGGTGGCTATCTCGCTGGAAAACGAGGCCGGGAAGATTCTTTGGAGCGAGAAGACGGTATTATCCCCCGAGGCCCCTTTTAAAAAATCGCTCCGGCTTGAAGGAGGCAGCAAGGAA
>JBBACU010000138.1:0-5948 GCA_041656815.1 Proteiniphilum sp. | reverse complement strand
CAAAATGAACGGCGACATCCCCATCCTGCTCGAAGCAGTGGCGGAGGTGAAAATCGGGGATAAGTCGCCCAAGCTCGGCGTGGCCGCGAACGATGGCAAACCGGCGGTCTTACTCACCGTCACCAAACAACCGACGACCAACACGATGGAACTGACAGAGGTACTGGACCGGTCGATTACCGAGCTTCAACAAACGCTTCCTGCCGACGTGAACGTGACGACCGATATATTTCGTCAATCCCGCTTTATCCAGAGCTCCATCAACAACGTGCGAAACGCCCTCTTGGAGGGGGCTATTTTCGTGGTGATCGTCCTGATTATCTTTCTGATGAACGTGCGGACGACGGTCATCTCGCTGGTCACCATCCCCATCTCGCTACTGGCCTCCATTCTCGCGTTGAAGTACATGGGAATCACCATCAACACGATGAGTTTAGGGGGATTGGCCATCTCCATCGGATCGCTGGTGGACGACGCGATCGTGGATGTCGAGAACGTGTTCAAGCGGCTTAGGGAAAACAGGCAAAAACCCACGGAGGAACAAAAAAGCACCATCGCGGTCGTCTATGATGCCTCCAAAGAGGTGCGCATGCCCATCTTCAACTCCACGCTCATCATCATTGCCAGTTTCGTGCCCCTCTTCTTCCTCTCCGGGATGGAAGGACGCATGCTGGTGCCCCTCGGCGTGGCATTTATCACCGCCATGCTGGCCTCCACCCTCGTGGCCCTCACCCTCACTCCCGTACTCTGTAGCTACTTGGGCAAACCGAGAAAGGGGAGCAAGCCGGAGAAGGAGTCGTACGTGGCCCTGAAATCAAAAGCAGTCTATGCCAAAACATTGCGATGGACATTGAATCACCAGGGATGGGTGCTTGGCGTGACAGGCGGGCTATTGATTGTTACCGTCGTCCTTTTCTTCACGTTGGGGCGGAGTTTCTTGCCCCCGTTTAACGAGGGGTCATTCACCATCAGCATGAATACCTTGCCCGGAATATCTCTCGACGAGTCGGACAAGATGGGCAGCCTCGCGGAAGAGATCCTCCTGTCGATCCCCGAAGTCATTACAACGGGCCGTAAAACGGGGCGTGCCGAGCTGGACGAACACGCGTTGGGCATCAACGAATCGGAGATTGAAGCCCCCTTCCTGCTCGATAAGCGTTCCAAAGACGAGGTACTCGCCGAGATACGCGAGAAGCTGGAGGTGCTGCCGGGGGTAAACGTCGAAATAGGACAACCCATCTCGCACCGCATCGACCACATGCTGTCGGGCACCCGGGCCAACATCGCCATCAAGCTGTTCGGCACCGAACTGAACCGGATGTTCGAACTGGGAAACCGTATAAAATCGGTCGTTGAAGATATCGACGGGGTAGTCGACCTGAACGTGGAACAGCAGGTAGAGCGCCCCCAACTCCGGATTGAACCGAAGCGGGAAGTGATGGCTAAGTACGGCATCACGTTGCCCGAGTTCGCGGAGATCGTGAACATCCTGCTCGCGGGCGAGGCGGTGTCGCAGGTGTACGAAGGCAACCGGGCGTTCGACCTCACCTTGAAAGTGAACGACGACAGCCGGGAGACGGCCGACCGGATCAAGGAACTGATCGTGGATGCCAACGGGCGAAAGGTACCGCTGGGCAACATCGCCGAGGTGGTCTCCACGACCGGGCCCAACACGATCAACCGGGAGAACGTGGCCCGCAAGATCGTGGTCTCGGCCAACATCACGGGAGGCGACCTGCGAGGAGTGGTCAACGATATCCAAAAAGCCATCGAGTCGCGTATCGTCCTCCCGGAAGGATACCACATCGAGTACGGCGGGCAGTTCGAAAGCGAACAAGCCGCCTCACGCGTGTTAGCGGTCACTTCCATTATTGCCATCTTCGTGATCTTCCTGCTGCTTTTCATGCAATTCAAGAGCGTGAACCAGGCGGGCGTGGTGCTGCTTAATCTACCCTTGGCCTTGATTGGAGGCGTGTTTGCCATCCTCTTCACCGGAGGGATACTCAGCATACCGGCCATCATCGGCTTTATTTCCCTCTTCGGCATCGCGACCCGTAACGGGATGCTGCTTATCTCCCGTTACAACGACTTGGGAAGTGAAGGCCATACCAAATTCGAAAGCGTGATGCAAGGATCGTTGGATAGGCTGAACCCTATCCTGATGACGGCGCTTTGCTCCGCGTTGGCCCTTGTCCCGCTGGCGGTAAGGGGTGATCTTCCAGGCAACGAGATCCAGAGCCCGATGGCGAAGGTGATACTGGGTGGATTGCTTACATCCACCTTCCTGAACGGGTTTATCGTCCCGATCATGTATCTTCTCACGAACCGGAAGGAGATTGAAACTGAAAAAGTGAGTGACGAACCAACAAAAGAATAACTATAATACACACGTGTGGTGGAACGTTTACAGCTAAATCTCTCGACTGCTACTATTTTTCGTGACCCGTTATCGCTTCATAGGCTATTTGATAAGAACAGGCTATGTTCACGAGGTGTAAATATTTCTCAGTCGTTGTTAACTCAAACAAGCTTATCAAATTGCGCCTATTTCATCGACGGGTGCCCCACGACATAGCACATGTCTCGATCCTTAGCTGTAAACTCAACATTCGTGAAACTTGAAAAATTATCGTATGAGACTATTACTAATCAATATCTTTATCCTAAGCGGCCTGCTGCTCCGCGCCCAACAGGATATCCCCTCGGTATTGGCTTCGATAGAAGCAAACAATACCACCCTGAAGGCCTCCCGGGAAACCGTGGAAGCCAGGAAACTCGCGAACCGGACCGGAATTTATCTCTCCAACCCGGAGGTCGGCTTCAACTACCTGTGGGGGCACCCTTCCACCATCGGCAACCTCACCGAGTTCAATGTCACTCAAACGTTCGATATCCCCACCCTCTCGGGAATGAGAAGTAGCGTGGCCGACGAGCAAAACGAGCTGGCCGAATGGCAGTACAAGGGGGAGCGGATGAACATCTTGCTCGAAGCCAAACAATACTGCATCGAACTGATCTATTATAACGCGTTGAGGGAGGAACTCGACCTGCGCCGACAGCACGCCGAGGTGATTGCCGCGGGGTACGAACAACGATTGACGGCGGGCGACGCGAGTCGGCTGGAATACAACAAAGCACGGCTTAACTTGTCGACCGTCGACGGGGAGATTTTTCGCGTCGAGGTGGAGCGTACCGCGTTACTGGAAGAGTTGAAACGGCTGAATGGAGGAAACGATATCTCGTTAGACATCGCGGCTTTCGAGCCCGTGCTACTTCCCCCGGAGTTCGACGATTGGTATTTACTTGCGGAAGGGAAAAGTCCCGTTTTAGCATACATCAGGCAAGAGGTGGAACTCGGCAAAAAGGAGGTTTCCCTCAGTAAGGCGATGGGGCTGCCCACCTTCTCCGCGGGCTACGCGAGTGAACAGATCGCGGGCGAACGGCATCAAGGCTTCTCGCTCGGCATTTCTATCCCGTTATGGGAAAACAAGAACCGGGTAAAACAGGCAAGGGCAGCCGTTAAAGCAGCCGAGTCACGGGAGATAGATAGCAAGCAGCAGTTCTATAGTGAACTGCAGCTCCTTTACAACCGCACAGCGGGGTTAAGGACGGTCGCGGACAACTATCGGCAGTCGCTGGAGGTGGCAAATAATACCCAATTACTGAAGAAAGCACTGGACGCAGGAGAGATATCGTTGTTGGAATACATGCTGGAGATGGGGTTGTATTACGATACGGTCAACCAAGCCTTGGAAGCGGAACGAGATTACCAACAGGCTTACGCGGAGTTATCGGCCGTTGAGCTATAAGTACAATAATTAAGGGCACCCCGCCTATTTTTTCATGTCGACTATGTTAAGATGGTAAGAAAGGTGAACACGAAGTAGAAATAACAATTCATGGTGGAAAGGGTGCGACTATTTGCCTATCTTCGCATCGTGAGATTCAGGACAGAAGAAGGTACTGGTTACAGCCACTAAGAGAAGGCGCAAAGTACAATGAATAAAATGAGTAAACGTATGGGTTGGATAGTGATATCCGTCGTGGTTTTAGCCGCGGCAGGTATAATGATATTTTTGAACCGACCGATATTCGGCAAACTGCCAACCGGTGAACGGTTAGCGAGAATAGAACAATCTCCCAATTATCGGGACGGCAAGTTCCAGAACAGGCTCCCTCGCGTCCCCTTCGGGGCGGATAAATCCAAGTGGCAGATCTTTCGCGAACTTCTCTTTCGGAAAGTAGCCGACCGCACTCCCGCTGAAGCGATACCCACCGTTAAGACCGACCTCTTCGCGTTGCCTCTCGAAGAAGACCTGCTGGTATGGATGGGCCACTCCGCGTTATACATGCACATCGATGGAAAACGCGTATTGGTAGACCCCACGCTGGTTTCAGCCTCACCCGTCTCGTTCTTCAACAAACCGTTCAAGGGAAGTGGTATCTATCGGCCGGAAGACATTCCGGAGATTGACTACCTCGTGATTACCCACGACCATTGGGATCACCTGGACTATTACACGGTGATTGAGCTAAAAAATCGTGTTGGCAGGGTAATTTGCCCCTTGGCAGTGGGAGCTCACCTGGAACATTGGGGAGTAGATCCGGACAAGATCACGGAGCTGGATTGGTACGACACTATACGGTTAGACGAAAAGCTGCAAATTACCGCTTTGCCCGCCCGCCATTTCTCCGGGCGAGGGCTCAAGCGAGACACCTCGCTTTGGGCCTCCTATCTACTGCAGGGCACATTTGGGAACATCTTCCTTTCGGCAGATACGGGATACGACACCCACTTCCGGGAAATCAAGGAGCAGTTCGGAACCATCGATTTGGCCATCATGGAAAACGGCCAATACAATGAGAACTGGTCGGATATCCACCTGATGCCGGGTGATCTGGCGAAAGCGATCAAGGATTTAGATCCACGGCAGGTAATGACCGTCCACCATTCAAAATACGCGTTGGCACGCCACCCGTGGTACGAACCACTGGAAAATATTTTCAACGTCGCGGAAGAGAACGGGTTCCCGCTAATGACTCCATTGATTGGCGAACCAGTATGGCTGAACGATAGCACCCAACAGTTCGATGCATGGTGGAGATCACGCGTTGTCAATTAGTGCCAGTTCTTCCGTGCTGAACGAGGTATTCTTTAACGCGTTCAGGTTCTTCTGTAGCTGGTTTACCGAACTCGCGCCCACGATCACCGACGTCACTCTATCGTCCTTGAGCAACCATGCCAACGCCATCTCGGCCAAGCTTTGCCCTCGTTCACTCGCTATTTCCGACAAGCGGTTCAGCTGTTTCAATAATTCCTCGGTCAACGCGGCGCGGCGCAAAAAATGCCCCAGTGCCATTCGGGAACCTTCTTCTACCTTCCCGGACAGGTACTTGTCCGATAAAAGTCCTTGGGCCAAAGGTGAAAAGGCGACGAATCCCGCTCCCGCTTCTTTCGCTTTGGTGAGGAGCCCTTCCTGCTCCACTTCCCGGTTCAACAGGTTGTACCGGTCTTGGTATAACAGGCACGGAACATCCCGCTCCCGCAAGTAAGCGTACGCGAACCCCGCCGCTTCGGGAGGATACTTGGAGATACCCACATACAGCGCTTTTCCATGTTTAACGATATCCACCAACGCCTGCAGCGTCTCTTCCAGCGGGGTATTAGGATCGTACCGGTGAGAATAAAAAATATCCACGTGATCCAGGTTCATTCGTCGCAAGCTTTGATCGATGCTATTCATCAGGCTTTTTCTCGACCCCCAGTCGCCGTACGGTCCTGGCCACATCTCGTGTCCTGCCTTGGTCGAGATAAACAGTTCGGAACGATACGGCAAGAAAGAAGACTTCATCACCTTCCCGAACGTCTCTTCTGCCGACCCGTTCGGGGGACCGTAATTATTTGCCAAGTCGAAATGAATGATTCCCTTGTCGAAAGCGTGATGCAG
>JBBACU010000137.1:0-5969 GCA_041656815.1 Proteiniphilum sp. | reverse complement strand
ATGCTATTTGCGCTGTTGTAGGGTATGTTGTTCTCGTGCAGGGAAATGGCTTCTTTCACGAGGTCGTTTAATCCCCCGTGGTACGCGGCTGCTACCCGGGCCACCGTGTCGGGTTCGGCTTTCTTGGCACACCACTTGTCCAAGTTGTCAGGGAATGTCAAGAAGGTTTTTGTTATCTCCGGGATCTCTCCCGCCGCGTAACGGGTGAATCGAAAGAACTGCGACCGGCTTCCCCCGGTAAAATCGGAAGGATACACCCCGTGGGTTTCCATAAGGGCGACCGCCCGTGCTCCCACGCTTTTTACCTCGTTCTCGTAGCTCTTCACGACGCGAACGAGCGTTTGCCGGTATGCCTCGAGTTGCTCCTTGTCGCGGATACTCGATTGCTCCTCTTCCGAGAACGATTTGTAGGTTTCGTTAAACAGTTGTTTGGCCAGGTCTACCACTTGACGGTCTACCTGCCAGCTTCTTCCCTCCTCGATATTGTTTTGCATGAACCGGAGGAGCCACTCGGATAGCATCTTGTTCTCCGGCCGGTTCAGTTCGGCAAGCATCAAGTCGATGGTTTCGGTGAGCAGCGATGTTTCATCAAGCTCGATGGCATATCCGCCTGACAACCCGCTTTCCCGGGTGAAAGCGCGCAAGGTTTGCTGGAAAAACCGATCGATGGTGCTGATGGAGAACGACGAGTAATCGTGTAGTATTGCCTCCAGGATCGACTTCGCTTTTGTTCGGGTTTGCTCTTCGCTCAGTGAAAAGTCGGTCATCAACTGCCGGAGGTACGATGATGTGTTCCCCGATGCCAGCCGGTGCAGCTCCTCCACGATCCGCGATTTCATCTCGTCGGTCGCCTTGTTGGTGAAGGTCACGGCCAAGATGTGGCGGTGATTGTCCCGCCCGGAAAAGAGCAAGGTAAGGTACTCCCCGGTCAATCGGTGCGTTTTGCCCGACCCGGCGGAAGCCTTGATCACATGCAGGCGGTTCCTATCCGATGAGTCGTGATTTGACATATCCCTCCTTCTGCAGAATAGCCAATACTTTCTCGCGGTGGTCTCCCTGGATCAATATCTCTCCCTCTTTGGCTGAGCCTCCCACGCCGCATCTCGATTTAAGTAGCTTGCCCAGTTCTTGTAGTTCCTCGTTGTTGCCGGTGAACCCGGTGACGAGCGTTACCGCTTTTCCTTTCCGGTTTCGTTTGTCGAGGCTTACACGCAGGAACTGTTTCGCGTTTGGCAGGGTCTCTTGCTCTTCCTGCCCTTCTTGGTTGTAATGATAGTCGGGGTTAGTGGAGTAGACAATATCCAATCGTTTTTTCCAGTCGTTCATATTATACCCGGTTTTATGGTTCGTGCTGAAACACGAAGATAGTTATTTTTCCCGGTTTAGCTATGCTTTGTGTCCATCGACTCGATCACGTTCATCATGTAGTCTCCCATGCGCTCGCATTCCGAGATGATATCCATGTAGAAGACGCCGTTCTGGTACGCGTAGAGGTTTTGGTTCAGGTTTTCCACGTTCTCTCGTTTTAGTAGGTTTCGCTTCTCGTTGATGCTGTTCTCTATGTGCTTGCTTTCCAACAGTTGGGCTTCTGTTACTTTGCGGTTCCTCAGCAGAGCCTGCATGTTGTCATATGCCTTGTCCACCAACTCGTACATGCTGTTGATATTTTCGATGATCATCTCTTCAAAGACCACATCGGCTTCCATTTTCCGTTTCAGGTGCCGGGCGATGTTGCAGCTCGAGTCGGCAATGCTTTCTATTTCGGTTACCTCGCGCAAGATGCCGCGCACCCGTTCTTTACTCTGGTTACTAAGCCTTCCTTCCGCCACTTTGCCCAAGTAAGATCCTATTTCGACCTCCATCTGGTCGCAAATATCCTCGTACTTTTCGGTCCGGTTATACAGCTTCATGAACTTTTTATCGTTGTGATTACTATTGGTCAGTTTCTTGACGAAACCAAACATCTTTCGGGTACGCGACACGTACACCTCCACCTCTTTTTCTGCCTGGAGAATAGAGAGCTCATCCGTGGACGCGATCCCGGTGGATATATATTTTAATATAAATTCCTCGTCTTCGTCGTCTCCTTTCTTGGGCCGCACTATGAGAATACAGGCTTTTTCGTAGAATTTCACGAACCATATCATGATCGCGACGTTGCAGAGGTTGTACAAGGTGTGAAACAGCGATAGCCCGTAGGAGGTGGCGGCTTGATAGCTAAGGTATTGGCTTTGTGCCGACACGAGTTCGGGAGGCAATTCCGATCGGGAAAGCGTGGTTATCTGCTCGTATTGCTCCGGAGTAAGGGAGGCGAGGAACGATGACATATCGCTGGGGTGCACGGATGTGGCTTTGGCAATAGTATTATCGACTATCTCCACGAAATGGTTGAACACGAATGTCAACCATATAAGTCCCAGGACATTGAATAGGAAGTGCGCGAACGCCGCTCGTTTCGCCGATATGTTTGCCGGAATGGCCGCGAGGTTGGCGGTGAGCGTGGTGCCGAGATTTTCCCCCATGATCATCGCGGCAGCGCTCGGGAAGTCAATCCACCCTTTTACTGCCATGATCAAGGTTAGGGCGATCGTGGCGCTCGACGACTGAACGATCACGGTGAGCACGGTGCCGATCAACAGGAAAAAGAGAACCGACCAGATACCCCTGCCTGTAAAGTTCTGTAGAAAAGATAGAACCTCGGGATTGTTTTGCAGGTCGGGCATGGAGTCTTTCAGAAAATCGAGGCCCATGAAGAGAAAGGCAAACCCGAAGATAAACTCTCCCAACGATTTATTCTTGCTCTTCGAGGAGAAGATAAGCGGGAGCGATATTCCCATCAAGGGGATGGAAAGCGCGCTGATAGAGAATTTCCCGAATCCGAAGAAAGCAATGATCCACGCGGTGAGCGTGGTACCGATATTGGCTCCCATTATCACACCGATGGATTGCACCAAGCTTAGCAGACCCGCGTTCACGAAACTTACTACCATGACCGTGGTAGCGGAGGAAGATTGGATAAGTGCCGTGATCATCAGCCCCGTGAGCACTCCCGTGACCCGGTTCCGTGTCATAGCCGACAAAACATTCCGGAGCTTGTTGCCGGCCAGTTTTTGGAGGCCGTCGCTCATGGTTTTCATCCCGTAAAGGAACAGGGCCATCGCACCCAGTAATCTCAAAAAATCGAAGAAACTGTAGTCCATTCTCAATAAAAAGCGTATATTAGCGTGCAAATATAGCGAAAGCCGAGAGAAAAGCCAAGCTTGCTTGAGTTTTTCCGAGGCGCCTCCTAATATTATTCAAATATAGCGAAAGCCGAGAGAAAAGCCAAGCTTGCTTGAGTTTTTCCGAGGCGCCCCCTGTATTATTCAAATATAGCGAAAGCCGAGAGAAGAGCCAAGCTTGCTTGAGTTTTTCCGAGAGCCCCTAGTATTGTTTAAATATAGTGAAAAAGCCTTTATTTGCAAAAAAACGTGAAACATCAAACTATAAAGCATGATAGATACTGTACGTGTTACTTGTATTAACACCAATACCAGCAAGGATATAAAAATTGGTTCCACGCTTGAGGAACTGATTGACGTTTTCGAGGTGAAATCTCCTTATTTAATCGCAAACGCGAAAGTAAATAACCGAACCGAGTCACTTAACTACCGGGTGTACCGACCTAAAATAGTGGAGTTCGTGGACGTGACTAATAACTCGGCCATGCGTACCTACGTGCGGTCGCTCTGTTTTATCTTGGCCAAGGCGGTGGATGATGTCCTTCCCAATGCCGAGGTATATATCGAACACGCCGTGTCGAAAGGATATTATTTCCAGATCGAATCCGATGTGCCGGTCGGTAAGCCCGAGCTGGATGCTATCCGTGACAGGATGCGCGATATCGTGGATGCCAATATCCCGTTCGTGCAGGTGGAAGAGGAGACCGTGAAAGTGGTGCAACTCTTTCGCGAGCGCGGCATGGAGGACAAAGCAAGGTTATTGGAGACTTCCGATTTCTTGTATTCCCGTTATTCGAAACTCGAGGAATATGTCGATTATTTTTACGGGTGCCTGACGCCATCCACCGGGTACATCTCCCTATTCGATATTCAACCATACAACGGGGGGTACCTGCTAAGGATTCCTCGCCGTGAGAACCCGGTAGAACTGGAGCCCGAGATTCAACAAGAGAAGCTGCTGAATGTATATCGAGAACATTTACAGTTTTTAAAGATTAGCAAGTTAGGGAACGTGGGCGATCTTAATCGCGCTATTCAGGAGGATCGGATTTCCACGGTGATCCAGGTAGCGGAAGCCTACCAATCGAAACAAATTGCCGAGATAGCCGAAAAAATCACCCAAGGCTTCAAGGAGGGAGTACGGGTGGTGTTTATATCGGGACCCTCCTCTTCGGGCAAGACCACCTTCCGGAAGCGGCTGGAAATACAACTATTGGTGAACATGCTTAAGCCGGTAGGTATTTCGTTGGATGACTATTTCGTGAACCGCGACCAAACCCCTCTCGACGCGAAGGGAGAGAAAGATTACGAGTCGCTTTACGCGCTCGACCTGGAGTTATTCGAAAATCATATGCTCGCGCTGATGCGGGGCGATGAGATCGAATTGCCGTTTTATAATTTCGTGACGGGTAAACGGGAGTTCCGCGGAAATTTGCTGAAAATGGAGGAGAACAGCCTCTTGATCGTGGAGGGGATCCATGGCTTGAATCCCGAACTGACGGAACATATTCCCGCTGAAAAGAAATTTCTGGTCTACGTGTCGGCATTGACCACCATCTCGCTGGACGACCACAACTGGATCCCCGCTTCCGACAACCGGTTGCTCCGCCGCGTGGTGCGCGATTACCGTTACCGGGGTTACTCGGCAGAACAGACCATCTCCCGATGGGACAGCGTGCGCCGCGGCGAGGATAAATGGATCTTTCCTTACCAGGAGAATGCCGACGTGATGTTCAACTCGGCGATGATTTACGAGCTGGCTGCCATACGTCGCCATGCCGAACCGGTATTGATGCAGGTACCCCGCACGGCTTTTGAATATTCAGAAGCGTATCGTTTGCTCAAGTTCCTTAGCTATTTTAATTATATTAACGACCAAGAATTACCACCTACATCATTGCTTCGCGAGTTCCTCGGGGGCAGTAGCTTCAGGTATTAGGTTAGTAAGGCGAGTATTGTAAACATGTAATTTTTTTCTCGTGCACGAGAACCTGTCGATTTTATTATTGAGCTAAATGAAAGAAGATATAATCTGCGCGATTTCAACTCCTCCCGGTATGGGAGCCATAGCGGTCGTGCGTGTTTCGGGAACGGGAAGCATTGAGCTGGCCGATAAAATATTTCGCTCCCCCTTGGGGAATAAACTGGCGGATGCCAAGCCCAACACGGTCCACTTTGGACGGATAGAGTGGAAGGGTACGTTGCTTGACGAAGTACTGGTCACCCTGTTTCATGCACCCCGCTCCTTCACGGGAGAGGAGAGCGTGGAGATCGCCTGCCACGGTTCGGTCTACATCCAACAAAAGTTGATGGAGCTGTTGATGGTGCGAGGAGCGCGGATGGCATTGGCCGGGGAGTTCACCCGGAGAGCGTTTCGGAACGGTAAGTTCGACCTGAGTCAGGCCGAGGCGGTGGCCGATTTGATCGCTTCCACTTCCAGCGCGTCGCACCGGGTGGCCATGAACCAGATGCGCGGTGGCTTTGCAAAAAAACTGGTTGATTTGCGTGATAAGCTGCTTCAGTTTGTTTCCCTGATCGAGTTGGAACTCGACTTCTCGGAGGAGGACGTGGAGTTCGCTAACCGAGATAAGTTACACGAGCTTACTGTCGAGATTGAACAGGAAATTGATACACTGGCAGGCTCTTTTCAACTGGGTAATGCCATCAAGAGCGGCATCCCGGTAGCCATTATCGGGGAGACCAACGTCGGCAAATCCACGTTGCTCAACCTGTTGCTCCAAGAAGAAA